>CAMBYA010000099.1 GCA_945872035.1 Rhizobium sp. Q54 | reverse complement strand
GACAGGAACTCGATCTTGCCCATGCCCTCGAAAGGCATCTGCGTTATTCGACCGCGACTATAGAGGCGAGCTACGATGCCACCTGCTCCGGGGTCAAGCGTCCCGGGAGCCCGCCGAACATGATCACCGTCTGCACGGACAAGGGGAGTACGCTCGAAGGTGTGACTCTGGTGCGCGTCCTGGCTTTCCGCAACGGGATGTCGCAGATTCCTCGCGGGGGCAGCAACGCGCTGACCAAGCCTACATCAAAGGACGAACACGGATTGCGGGCAGCGTTGACCGACATATTGCCTGGAGGCGACACCTACGGATTCGAGCATCCGTTCCTCTTCGTCGTAGAGGAACACCCGCAAGTGCCGCCGGAGCCGCCGGTGGAGGCCCGTGGCGGTGCCTGCATCTGTCTGACCGCTGCATGCGCGATCTGGCCGGTCACCCACGGACAGACCTACATCACCACTGATAAAGATCCCTATCGCTGCTGGCAGGCGGAACGTCGTGAGGGCCGATGGCGCTTTGTGCTGTCCGATCCGCTGCGTTGAGGGTCAACTCTCAATGGTGTCGATGGCCGGAACAGGAATTCCGGCGCTCTCGGCATATCCTGCTACCCGCAGGGTTGCGCGTATGGTGGCGGGACACTCACGGACCGTATAGCGTAACTTGACAGCGAACACATGCGCCCATATCTTATGCCATGAAGATCAGGAACGTTCTCCATAAGGGATTGCGACGATTCGTCGAGCGGGACGACCCGAGCGGACTACAGCCCACCGTCGTCGAGAAAATCCGCCGCATGATCTCGTTTCTTCAGGACATGGATCGCGAGGAGGAGCTGCGGACGGTGCCGAGTTGGAAGGCGCATGTGCTCACCGGCGACCGCAAGGGGACGTGGAGCCTGTTCGTCACGAAGAACTGGCGGATGACGTTCCGGATCGACGCGGACGGGATCGAGATCATCGACCTCGACTATGAAGATTACCACTAGGAACCGGCCATGAATGCGATCACAGGTATTCGGTTGAAGAACCCCGCCCATCCCGGTGGCTTCATCCGGCATGAAATCATCGAGCCGCTGGAGCTCTCGGTGACGGCGGCGGCGAACGTGCTCGGGGTAACGCGCGCGACGCTCTCGACCCTGCTCAACGAACGCTCGCATCTGTCTTCGGAAATGGCCCTGCGGCTGGAGAAGGCGTTCGGCGTATCGATGGATACGCTCATGCGCATGCAGAACAGCTACGACATTGCCCAGGCCCGCAAGCGGGAGGGAGAAATTCACGTCGCGCGGTTCGCCGACGTTCCTGCAGGGGATATGCCGACAACAGCCTGACAAGGCCGAATTTGCGCCATTCCGTCGCACCCTGTATAAGCCGCGCCAAACGGCCCTTTCCGGGCCATGGACGGAGCGCATGCGCGGGTTTTTCGGCATCGGGGTCGAGAGCGGCGACAAATCGGGCAATCTGGGCAACCTGATGCGCACGGCGCACGGGTTTGGCGCCAGCTTCCTGTTCACGGTCGGCCGCGACTACAACAAGGACGACACCTTCTCGGACACCAGCCGGACCGACCGGGAAGTGCCGCTCTACCGGTTCGACAGCGTCGAGACCATCATGCTTCCCGAGCGCTGCGTGCTGGTCGGCGTCGAGCTGACCGAGGACGCCGTCGACCTGCCCAGCTTCGCCCATCCGCGCCAGGCCGCCTATGTGCTGGGCCGCGAGCGCGGGTCGCTGACGCCGGAGATCCTGGCGCGCTGCGCGCACGTCATCCGCATCCCGACCAGCTTCTGCCTCAACCAGGCGACGGCGGGCGCGGTGGTGATGTATGACCGGGTGCGCACGCTGGGCCGCTGGCCGGTGCGGCCGGTGACGCCGCGCGGCGAGCCGATCCCGATGCTCGAGCATCGTTACGGCGAGCCTATCTCTCGCCTGAAATCTTGATGGAACAACAGGTTTACGGTGGATGTCGTGGAAAAATCCGGCCGCGCTTTGTATGGTAGTGCCATGAGAATCATTCCGCTTCTGGCCGGGCTCGCGGCCCTCGCCATCGCCATGCCCGCGCTCGCGGCGCCCAAGCTGCTGGGCACGCTCACCGATTGGGACGCGTTCACCACCGGTTCGGGCAACGCCAAGGTCTGCTACGTCATCACCGTGCCCAAGCGCACCAAGCCCAAGGAAGTGGACCACAACGGCGTCTTCTTCATGGTGTCGCAGAAGCCCGGCAAGAAGGTGACGGACGAAACCCGCTTCGGCGCGCGCTACGAGCTGAAGGCCAACAAGGACGGCACCGCCATCATGGGCGGCTTCAAGGAGCCCATGTTCAATTCCGGCAAGGATGCCTGGGCCTATGACGCGGCCTCCGACAAGCGGATCGTCGAGAGGATGAAGTCCTCGCAGCTGCTGACCATCAAGGAGATGGCCGCGAACGGCGACAACACCGAATATGATTTCTCGCTGTCCGGCTTCACCGCCGCCATGGACGCGGCCAACAAGGCGTGCGGCTCATGAACATGCTGCGCCCGCTGAATCAGGCCCAGACGTCCGGCAAGATCAATCTCTGCGGCCTGTCGCGCGACGAGCTGCGCGCGTCGCTGATCGAGAACGGCGTGGCCGAGGGCAAGGCCAAGATGCGCGCCCAGCAGCTGTGGCACTGGATCTACAACCGCGGCGCCACGTCGTTCGACGTCATGACCAACGTGTCGAAGGACATGCAGGCCATGCTGGACGAAAAATTCGAGATCCGCCGTCCCGAGGTGTCGCTGGCCCAGCTGTCCGAGGACGGCACGCGCAAATGGCTGGTCCGGCTCGACGACGGCAACGAGGTCGAGGCGGTGTTCATTCCCGAGGATGACCGCGGCACGCTGTGCGTCTCGTCGCAGGTCGGCTGCACCCTGACCTGCAAGTTCTGCCACACCGGCACCCAGCGGATGGTGCGCAACCTGACCGCCGCCGAGATCGTCGGCCAGGTGATGATCGCCCGGGACGCGCTGGGCGAGTGGCCCAGCCCGGCGGACGGACGGCTTTTGTCCAACATCGTGCTGATGGGCATGGGCGAGCCGCTCTACAATTTCGACAACGTCAAGCAGGCCATGAAGATCGTCATGGACCCGGAAGGCATCTCGCTGTCGAAGCGCCGCATCACCCTGTCGACCTCGGGCGTGGTGCCGATGATGCAGCGCTGCGGCGAGGAGATCGGCGTCAACCTGGCGGTGTCGCTGCACGCGGTGCGCAACGAGACCCGCGACGCGATCATGCCGATCAACAACAAGTATCCGCTGGAGCAGCTGCTGACCGCCTGCGCCAACTATCACGGCGTCTCCAACGCCCGGCGCATCACCTTCGAATACGCCATGCTGAAGGGCGTCAACGACAGCCTGGACGACGCGAAGAAGCTGGTCCGGCTGCTGAAGAAGTACGACATCCCGGCCAAGGTGAACCTGATTCCGTTCAACCCGTGGCCCGGCACCGCGTTCGAGTGCTCGGACTGGGACACCATCCACGCGTTCTCGGAATATGTGTTCAACGCCGGCATCTCGGCGCCGATCCGCATGCCGCGCGGCCGCGACATCATGGCCGCGTGCGGCCAGCTCAAGTCCGCGTCGGAAAAGGTCCGCAAGGCCGACCTGCTGAAGGCCGAAGCCGGAAATCCCGCCGCGTAGGAGTGCCGCGCTGCTCCATTCCCGTCATTGCGAGCCGCGAAGCGGCGCGGTAACCCAGTTCTTGCCCAACCCAGTTCTTGTCGGTGATGATCGTGTGGCGACGGGACTGGGTTGCAGCGCTCCGCTCGCAATGACGCGAAATCAGCGGATCAATCGCTCGAACAGCCGCAACTGCCCCTGCGTCGTCGCATCCCAGCTGAAGCCTTCGGCATAGGCGCGCGTCGCCGTCCGCTCCGGCGGATTGTCTAACACTGCCTTCAGCCCTTCGGCGACACCAACCGCCGACCTGTCCCTGATCAGCACGCCGGCCTCCGGCGCCGCGACCACCTCGCAGGTGCCCCACACATCGGTGGCAACGACCGGCGTGCCGCAGGCCATGGCCTCGAGAAGCACGTTGGCCCAGCCTTCCCGGCTCGACGCCAGCACCAGCGCGTCGGCGGCGCTGTAGAGCGACGGCAGGCTGTCATGGGGTACCTGCCCCAGCAGCCGGACCCGGCCGGTCAGCCCCAGCGCCGAGATCAGGCGCTCCAGCGCCGGCCGCTCCTCGCCCTCGCCGGCGATCAGCAGCGACGCGTTCGGCACGGACTTCAGCGCCTCGATCACCAGATGATGTCCCTTGCGCTCGATCAGGCCGCCGACCGAGACGATGGTGCGGCCGTCGGCGCCCCAGCGGTTGCGCGCCGCCATCCGGTCAAGCGGGCGGAACAGCTCCAAGTCGACGCCGTTGCGCAGGGTGGTGATCTTGCCGGGGTCGATGCCCATCTCCAGCAGCGGCTTTTGCAGCGCGTCGCAAACGGTGATGATCGCGTCCGCCGCCCTGGCCGCGCGCTCGATCTGCCGCCGCGGCAAGTCGAATAGCGGGATCAGGTTGAGGTCGGTGCCTCGCGCGGTGATGGTCAGCGGCAGGCCGAGTTCGCCGGCCAGCTTCGCCGCCGCCACCCCGTCGGGATAGAAATAGTGGGCATCGAGCAGCTGAATGCGGCGCTCCTTCGCCAGAGTGCGCACGATGGTGCGCGCCCCGTGGTAGAGCAGCGCCGGGGCGATGTTCATGCCGACCTTCGGGATCACCTTGTAGCGCGGGTGGAAGATCTCGATGCCGTATCGCACTTCGCGCTCGGGGACCTTCGCATAGGCGGCGTAGTTGCCGAACGCCTTAGACGTGAACGGGAACCACGGCACCGGCGCCACCACGGTCAGGCTTACCCTGCCGCTCTCGGCAAGGCGCCGCAGCCGGTTCTCGACGAACACGCCGAGGATGGGCTGGGCGGCGTTGGGATAGAGCGTGGTGAAGCTGAGGATGTTCATGGCCGCGATGCCGCGTCGTGGCGCAGGAAGCCCTGGAACATCAGCAGCAGCCAGAGGATGCGGGAATGGTCGCGCCCACCGCCCCGGTGCTGGTTCAGCAGGGTCTCCACACAGGCTGGTTCGACGAACCCTGACTCGCCCAGCAGGCTGCCGGTCAGTTCGTCGCGCACCTTTTCGCGCAGCGGTCCCCTGAACCATGGCCCGATCGGCACGGAAAAGCCCTGCTTGGGACGGTAGAGCAGGTCGGCGGGCACGAAGGGCTGCATGGCCTGCTTCAGGATCGCCTTCTTCTCGCCGCCGGCGATCTTCTGGTCCGCCGGCAGGTTGACGCCCCATTCCAGCAGCCGGTGATCGAGGAACGGCGCGCGCACTTCCAGGCCGTTGGCCATGCTGGCCCGGTCCACCTTCACCAGGATGTCGCCGGGCAGCCAGGTCTTGATGTCGGCGTATTGCGCCTGCTTCAGCGGATCGGCGCCGTCGGCCTTGCGCCAGTGTTCGCGCAGCACCTCGATGGGATGGTAGCCCGCCCGGTGGAGCGGGCCGCGAACGTCGAGGCTCAGCAGGTTGCGGCGCTGCCGCTCGGTGGTCGCCGAGACGCTGAGGAAATATGCTTCGATGTCGTCGAGCGCGAGTTCCTGGAAGGTCGTCCTGGCGCGCAGCCTGCGGGGCGCCCAGTCGGCCTTGGGATAGATCCTGCCCAGGGTGCCGAACAGCAGCTTGCGGAAGCCGGGCGACAGCAGCTTTCGCGCCTTCGCCTCGCGCTGGTGCCACAGATAGCGGCGATAGCCGGCGAACACCTCGTCGCCGCCGTCGCCGGACAGGGCGACCGTCACCTGCTCCCGGGCCAGCGCGCAGACCTGGAAGGTGGGAATGGCCGAGCTGTCGCCGAACGGCTCGTCATAAAGGGCAGCCAGCCGGTCGACGAGATCGAACGAATCGGGGTCGACGACCCGTTCCGTATG
The DNA here is from genome assembly GCA_945872035.1 of Rhizobium sp. Q54. GTDB lineage: Bacteria > Pseudomonadota > Alphaproteobacteria > SMXS01 > SMXS01 > RI-34. Next base: position 1,857 of record CAMBYA010000099.1, on the reverse strand, counting down.
GTCCGTGCCATAGCGGCTGGCTACAGCGCGGGCATAGGCGGTCTCGTCATACGCCTTGTCGCCGAAGCCGATGGAGAAGGTCTTTACCGGCGCGTCCATGCCGAGCGCCATCTGGGCGACGATGGCGCTGGAATCGACGCCGCCCGACAGGAACGCGCCCAGCGGCACGTCGGCGATCAGCCGGCGCCTGGTGGCGATGTCGAGCTGGGCGGCCACGTCGGCGGCGTCGCCCTCGGTCGGATCCAGCGACAGGTCCCACCATTGCCTCAGCTGGGGCTCGCCGCCGCGCCGCCAGCGCAGGAAATGGCCGGGCGCCAGCTTGCGCGCCGCCCGGTAGATGCTCTTCGGGTCGGGCACGTAACCATAGGCGAAGAAGTCAGCGACCGCCTGCGGGTCGATGTCGCGCGGCAGGTCCGGATGGCGGGTCAGCGCCTTCAGCTCCGAGCCGAACAGGCATAGCCCGTCGGGCAGGATGGCGTAGTAGAGCGGCTTCTTGCCCAGCCGGTCGCGGGCGAGGAACAGGGTCTGCTCGCGCGGGTCCCACAGGGCGAAGGCGAACATGCCGTCGAAATGCGCCAGGCAGTCGGCGCCCCACTGCTTCCAGCCATGCAGGATCACCTCGGTGTCGCAGTGGGTGCGGAAGCGGTGGCCGTATCCGGACAGCGTCTCCATCAACGCCGGGACATTGTAGATCTCGCCGTTGACCACGACGACGGTGCCGGTTTCCGGGTCGGTCATCGGCTGGGCACCGCCCTCGAGGTCGATGATCGACAGCCGCCGGTGGCCCAGCGCAACGCCCGGCCCGGTGAACAGGCCCGATCCGTCCGGCCCGCGATGGGCGACGGCGTCGGTCATGCGCCGGAGCAGGCCCCGGTCCATGGGCCGCTCCGCCGTGCCGTCGAACATGCCCGCCAGTCCGCACATAGGCCTGTTTTCTACCAGAACCAGGCGGTTGGCGGGGGCAAAATGCGCGTCTTGCCCACCCGCGCCTTTTGCCTATACTCCGCCGCCAATCCGATCCCCGGGAACACACCACGATGAGCAAGAAAATCAACAAGGTCGTGCTCGCCTATTCGGGCGGGCTGGACACCTCGGTCATCCTGAAGTGGCTGCAGGTCACCTACCAGTGCGAGGTGGTCACCTTCACCGCCGATCTGGGCCAGGGCGACGAGCTGGAGCCGGCGCGCAAGAAGGTCGAGATGCTGGGCGTGAAGCAGATCTTCATCGAGGATTTGCGCGACGAGTTCGTCCGCGACTACGTGTTCCCCATGTTCCGCGCCAACGCCGCCTATGAGGGCGTCTACCTGCTCGGCACCTCGATCGCCCGGCCGCTGATCGCCAAGCGCCAGATCGAGATCGCCCGCGAAGTCGGCGCCGACGCGGTCTGCCACGGCGCCACCGGCAAGGGCAACGACCAGGTCCGCTTCGAGCTGGGCTACTATGCGCTGCAGCCCGACATCAAGGTGATCGCGCCGTGGCGCGAATGGGACCTGACGTCGCGGACGACGCTGGTGAAGTTCGCCGAGGAAAACCAGATCCCGATCCCGAAGGACAAGCGCGGCGAAGCGCCGTTCTCGACCGACGCGAACCTGCTGCACATCTCGGCCGAGGGCAAGGCGCTCGAGGATCCGTGGGCCGAGCCCGAGGAGTTCGTGTTCTCGCGCACCGTCGCGCCCGAGGACGCGCCCGACAAGCCGACCTATGTGGAGATCGATTTCGTCAATGGCGATCCCGTCGCCGTCGACGGGGTGAAGATGGGCCCGGCGGCGCTGCTGACCCGGCTCAACGAGCTGGGCGGCGCCAACGGCATCGGCCGGCTCGACCTGGTGGAAAACCGCTTCGTAGGCATGAAGAGCC
>CAMBYA010000098.1 GCA_945872035.1 Rhizobium sp. Q54 | reverse complement strand
GGATCGACATGGTCGAGGAACTCGCCCTTCATCTCATAGGCGGCGATACCCACCCGCAGGCCGCGCGCTGCCAACTCGTTGGCGAGCAGATAGGTGACCCGCTCGGCGCCACCGACGAGGAAGTTCGGCATCACAAACAGCACGTCCAGTTCGCCTGCCGATGGTTCGCGCGAAGCCTCGTTCATGACGGTGGACACTGCCTGCAATCCCCGGCGCTCAGGACGAATAATAGCTCTTGTACGCCTTGCCGTAATACGTGGTGCCGTATTGGTAGGATGACAGCTTGTCCATGTCGGCGCGCGTCATCACCACGCCGGCCACCGGCGCGGCATTGCCTTCGAGGTGCTTGAGGCCGTCGATCAGGGTGTTGCGCGAGGTCTTGCCCCAACGCACCGCGAACACGACGGAATCGCAGCGCTCGGCGATCACCTTGGCATCGGAGACCGCCAGCACCGGCGGCGTGTCGATGACGACCAGCCCGAAATGCGGCTTCATCTGCGTGAGCAGCGACCGCAGCTTCTGGGATTCGATCAGGCTCAGCACGTTCTGGGACTCGCTACCGGCCGTGATGTACTGGAAGTTGAAGCGCTCGTCCGTCCGCATTACCTGCTCGAGTTCGGCCTGGCCCGCCAGATAGTCGACGAGACCGGGGCCACGCGATACGCCCAACTCCTGGTGCAGCCGCGGCCGCCGCAGGTCGCAGTCCATGATCAGCACCCGCTTGCCGGTCGCCGCCGCCGTGGCCGCCAGCGAGATGCTGGTGACCGTCTTGCCTTCCGCCGGATTGGCCGAGGTAACGGCGATGATCTTGGGCGGATTGTCCACGTTTGACAGATTCAGCCCGACAAGCAGGTTGCGGTAGCTTTCCGTGTACCTGGACATGGGCGAGGCGACAACCTGCTGCGGCTTGCTGGCGGGCACGCTCTTGCCCTTCAGCTCGGGTACGATGGTCAGTACCGGCAGGCCGGTCCAGCGCTCGATGTCGCGGCCGGTGTGCACGCCGCTGTCCAGCCGTTCCACCACTACCGCGAGGGCAACGCCGATGCCGGCGGACGCCATCAGCGCAAGGAACAGGACGAAGTTGGTCCGCGGCGAACTGGGCACGGAGGGCGGCTGCGCCCGCGAGATCACCCGCGCGTCGGTGGTCTGCATGTTGCTCTGGTCGCTGAGTTCCTTGAAGCGGCCGAGAAAGGTTTCCATCAGCGCCCGGTTGGCTTCGGCCTCGCGCGTCAGTTCGCGCAGCTTGATGCCGCGCTGGTTCTGGCTCGACATGTTGGATTCGAGCCGGTTCTGGGCACCGATCAGTGAGTTCTCGCGAGACCGCGCCATGGCGACGTCGCTTTCCAGCGACGCCACGATCTTGGACGTCTCGAGGGCCATCTTCTGCTGGATGTCGGCCAGCTCGACCTCGGCCTGCAGAATCTGCGGATGCTTGGGTCCATAGCGCTGGCTGAGCGATGCCACGTTGCGCCGCAGCGTGGCCTCCTCGCCCTTCAGGCGCTGAATCATGTCGTTGCCCATGATCACCGAGACGGAACTCATGGCCTCCGGGTTGCCCATGACCGAGCGCACACTGGACAATCGAGCCTCGGCCTCGGCGCGCTGGGTGCCCGCCAGCACGATCTGGTTGTTGAGCGACATCATCTGGTCGGCGGTCGACAGCGAGGCACCCTTGCCCTCGATGAGACCAGCTTCCTGGCGGTACACCTCGACTGCCTGTTCGGATGCGCGGACCTGCTCCTTGAGCTCGGCCAGCCGCTTGTTGAGCCAGGTCGATGTCCGCTGTGTCGCTTCGAACTTGGCGTCGAGCTGCGACACCAGGTAGGCGTCGGAGACCGCGTTCGCCAGCCGGGCCGCCTTCTCGGGCGATTCCGCCTCGACGGTCAGCGACAGCACACGGCTGCGGCCGCTGCTGGCGACGAAGGTCGACCCGACCAGGGCATTCGTCGCATCGCGTTCGAGCTGCTCCTGCGTCGCCGGCGGCTCATCACCCGAGAACAGGTCATTGATCAATCGCCGGCCGAACCAGACCGGCCTGAGGCTCCAGTTGAACTCCGGATCCCTGGTCAGGTGGAGGTCGCGCACCACCTTCTGAAGCAGGCCGAAAGAGGCAATGACCTCCACCTCGGTCTGCACGGTCTCGAAATCGGCCGGCAGGTTCGACAGCACCGAGGTGGACTCGGCAACGCGGTTGACGCGCGGCTCGATCAGGATCATCGCCGTCGCCTGAAATTTCGGCGTGGTCATCCAAAGCCCGATGACGGTGCCGGCGCAGATAACGAACATGGTCGCGACGACGATCCAGCGCCGGCGCCAGAGCAGACTGAACAGGTCGCGGAAGGACGCCTCTTCCTGGTTTTGCCCGCCCCACATGCCATACAGGGACAGCAGGCTGCGGCGTCTTGTTTCGGACTGTTCGTTCATCAGTTCGACGATGCCTTGATTCCGCGCCGCCCCGTGAGGTCGCGGCACTGTGTTGGACTGCGGGAGCACGCCGCCTGAGGGCGTGCCGACTGGCCGGGACGCCAGTGGGGCGGATGAGCCGGACCGGGTGTCATGATCAGAAATACCGCTCGCGTATCTTGATGACGTCGCCGGGCATGACAGCGGTCTCGATCGGCAGCAGGTCTTCCTGCGCGCTGTTACCAACAGTGCGCTTGATCAGCACCTGCTCGGTCTTGGCGCGGTAGGTGAAGCCGCCGGCCAGCGCCACCGCCTCCAGCGCGGTCATGCCGCTCTGGTAGGGATAGCTGCCAGGCCGGTTGACCTCGCCGATGATGAAGAACGGTCGGTAGGTCATCACCTCGACGCTGACCTGCGGATTGCGCACGTAGTCGGGCTGGAGCCGGTCGGCGATCAGCTTCTCCAGCTGGCCCGGCGACTGTCCCTTGGCGGATATCTGGCCGAGCAGCGGCAACGCGACCGTACCGTCGTCGCCGACCTTGAATTCGCCCGACAGGTCGTTCTCGCCGAACACGGTGAGGCGGATCTGGTCGCCGGGGCCGAGAAGATATTGCTGCCGGTCGACGGTCTCGGCATTGGCCGGTTGCGCGAATGCGGCAAGGACCACGGCAAACGCGGCGGCGATCAACAGCAGGCGGTGCGGCATCCGAGACGTCCGTATATTGTTAATAGTCCACATGGAGGTTCACATAGGCAGAGTTGGTGTCGTAGCCGGTGCCAATCAAATTCGATCTGCGGGAGTTGTAGGTGTACCCGCCTCGCAACCGGAAGTGGCGACTGATCAGGTATTGCATGCCGATGCTCCCCCGCCAATTGTCGTCGTCGCGCGCGATCCCTTCATAGTGCCGGTTCAGATATCCGGCGGAGAGGGTGATCACCAGGTTGCGGCGCAATTCGTGGTCGACCGAAAGGTCGAAAGCGGTATTGAGCGAAGCCGTGCTGCCGGTCAGGGTGGTTTCCTCGACGGTCCGCTCGCCGGTTACCGTGACGGTCGTGAGCTTGGTCGGCGCCCAGATGAGGTTGAGGCCGCCGGCCACGCCCGATACGTTCACCAGCGAGGCATCTGCGAAGGACTGCCGCCGGTAGCCCACATAGGCCTCGGCCGACAGCGTACCGGCCAAGTCGACGATGATGCCGCCGAACACGCCGAATCCGTTGGAATCCCGCTCGACCCCGTTATCGTCGAATTGATCGTCGTAGGTGCGGTGGTCGGTCAGCGCGCTGACGTAAAGCTGCACGTTCCGCGAAACGTCATAGCCCACGCGCCCCTCGAGTTCCCAGGTCAGGCGGTCGCGGTCGTCTTCGTTGAGGACCGCGCCGGTGTTGGTTTCGACGTCGTCGAAGTCGATATACTCGGCCGACGCCATGAGCCGCAGCGCGACGCGGTTGATGCGCTGGTCGAACTTCAGCTCGGGGGTGATCCGGTGATAGATGGTCGGTGTCGTGCCGCGCGCATCGTCGGGCGAATCGCGCCGTTCATGATCACGCGTCGCCGATACCTTGACATTGAGTCGGCTGTTCTCGGCGATGTCGATGGCCGCGTCGGTGTTGACGCCCGCATCCTCGAAATTCTCGTCCGGGTTGTCCGCATAAAGGCCGAAACTGCCATAGGCCGACATCCGCAGCGAATGGCGCTTCCACAGCGACTGGCCGCTGATCTGGGGCCGGATGCCGAAGATGAAGTCGTCGACCTTGTTGCCTTTCGTGGCATAGATGTTGTCCGAATATTCGCCGCGCAGATCGATGCTCGGGAAGAACATGAAGCTGCCCGCGCGTATGCCGACCGGCTCATATTCCTTGTGGGTTCGTCCCTGCACGGTGTTGCCGATCACCGCCCTTCCGAATTCCACCGCCTCGGCAGGCGCGCTGAATGCGACACCAGCCGCCAGGATCGGGACCAAAACAACCGCGCGAGCGCCTGCGGCAATCGCTGTCGCCTTACGTAATCCAGCTTTTTTCGACATTCAGGGACCCCCTTGCCCACCACCGGCTGGCGTCAGGTCCGCGGAAATCCCCCTTGGGTCCCGACTGGCTGCGTCGGGCTGCGCCCTCTCGACGCGCCCGATTTCATGCCGGCCCTGACAAACCCTGCTATCGGCAGTGTTCGTTGTTACGATACATATTTGATTCCGCGACATATGTCACGGGACGTCGCCACGTCGTTGACACATAGGTGCGCGGTTTTATCTTCAGGGGACGGCATGTACGGCAAGGTTCTGGTTACTGGCGGCGCCGGGTATATCGGCAGTCACACGGCGCAGCAGTTGCTCGATGCCGGCAATGACGTGGTCATCCTCGACAACCTTTCCAACGGCCACCGGGCGATGGCGCCGGAGGGCGCGCGTTTCGTCCGCGGCGACCTCGCCGACAGGGCCTTGCTGGCGGAAATCCTGGGCTCCGGCATCGACGCCGTTCTGCATTTCGCCGGCTCGATCGTGGTGCCGGAATCCGTCGCCGATCCGCTTGGCTATTACCGCAACAACACGCTGAACACCCACGGCCTGCTGCAGGCGTGCGTGGAACAGGGCGTCGGACAGTTCATCTTCTCGTCGACGGCGGCGGTCTATGGCGACACGGCGCTCGTGCCGGTGCCCGAGAACGCACCCACCCTGCCGATCTCGCCCTATGGCGCATCCAAGCTGATGACCGAGTGGATGCTGCGCGACACGGCCGCGGCCCATGGCCTGCGTTACGTGGCGCTGCGCTATTTCAACGTGGCGGGCGCCGACCTGCGGGCAAGGCGCGGCCAGTCGTCGAAGAACGCCACCCACCTGATCAAAGTGGCGGTCGAGGTGCTGACCGGCCAGCGGGAGAAACTGGCGATCTTCGGCGGCGACTATCCGACTGACGACGGCACCGGCGTGCGCGACTACATCCATGTGGTCGACCTGGCCAATGCCCATGTGAAGGCGCTCGATTACCTGCGCGGCGACGGCGACTGCCAGGTGCTGAACTGCGGCTACGGCAAGGGCAGTTCGGTGAAGCAGGTCATCGCGGCGCTCGAACGAGTCTCCAACCGCAAGATCCCCGTCGAGATGGCGCCGCGCCGCGCCGGCGACGTGGCCGAACTTGTCGCCGAAGCCGGCCGCATCCGCGGCCTGCTGGGCTGGCAGCCCGAGCATGACGACCTCGAGCTGATCGTCCGGACGGCGCTGGACTGGGAGCGCAAGCGGATCGGGCTGGGTTAGCCCAACAACCCGACGCTATTGCGAGCCGAGTAACGGCGCGGCAACCCAGGGCCGGTTCTCGCGGCCTCTAGGTTGCTTCGCTCCGCTCGCGCTGTCGGTAGAGTTTTACCGGACCAGGATCGCTTCCTGCTTCCAGGGGGCGATGACGTCCTTGCTCTCCTGGAAAGTCTTCGGCAGTTCCTCGACCATGTGCCAGGTGGCAGCGAGGCGGCCAAAGCCGACAAAGAATGCCACGGTGGTGCCCAGCTCCACGATCTGCGCCTCGGTGAAGTGCTTGCGCAGATTGTCGTAGACCGCGTCGTCGATCGACAAATGGTTGGTGGCGAAGCGTTCGCCATAGTCGATGGCGGCCTTTTCGGCATCGGTCAGGTTGGTCGCCTGGGCCGGGCGCTCCAGCGAGCAGACCAGGTCCTCTGTCACGCCGTCATTGGCGGCTTCGGTGTAGCGGATGGCCATGCACGACCGGCACTGGTTGTGGAACGCCACGCGCAGGCGGACCAGCTCGACCAGGCGCGGCGACAGGGTGCGGGTGCGCTTCATGGCGCCGCCGAAGCCGACGAACGCCTTGGCCAGTTCCGGCACGTTGGCGAAGATGCGCATCAGGCCTTGTTCCAGCGGCGTGGCCTCGTCCGCACGGGTCATGGCGCGCAGATCCGGATCCCAGTTCTCGATCTCGACCTTGGCAACTCGGGTCATTGGTTAGCTCCTATTTCCTAGGCGTGAATTCGATGTGAAGTTCCTTGAGCGCCCGCAGGCAGAAGTTCGGCTGGTGGCGCAGCTTGTTGCGGCCAGGCGCCAGCCAGAAGTCGTCGATCCTGTCGACGAACGCCTTGAAGCCCCAGTAGAGCTCGCGACGGGCCAGCGGCGCGCCCAGGCAATGATGGATGCCCGAGCCGAACGCCAGGTGGCTGCCCGCGTTCTTGCGGTCCAGGTCCAGCCTGTCGGGATTCTCGAAATGGCGCTCGTCGCGGTTTGCGGCGGCGTAGCGGGTGTTGATGACAGCGCCCTTCGGGATGGTAACGCCGTGCATCTCGATGTCGCGGGCGGCAACCCTGAACAAGCCCTGCACCGGGCCTTCCAGGCGCAGCACCTCCTCGCAGAAGGTCTTCAGGTACTTGTCCGGATCGGATTTCAGCTTCAGCCAGCTGTCCTTGTCGTCGGCCAGCAGCATGATGCCGGCTGACAGCGCGTTGGTGCTGGTCTCGGAACCGCCGACGAAGGTGTCGCCGGTCAGCTCGGCCTGCAGCTCGTTGTTGTTGAGCGTCCGGCCCCATTCCGGGATGAAGGTGTTGACCAGGTCCGACAGCAGGCTGTCATTGGGCTCCTGGCGCAGCTTCTCGATGATCGGCTGGAAATAGTGCTGCTGCTGGATCTCCATCTCGACCGACCAGCGCTCTTCCTCCTCGGTCTGCATCATGCCGAGGCGCTTCACCCAGGCGTCGGTCCACGCCTTGATCTGCCAGATGTCCTCTTCCTTCGCGCCCATCTGCCTGCCGATGATGATCAGCGGCAACGGCACGGCGAACTGACGCACCCAGTCGCAATGGCCGTCGGCGATGAAGTCGTCGATCAGACGGTAGGCCAGCGCCTCGACGTCGCCGTCCAGCTCCTTGATCTTGCCGGCGCGGAACGTCTTGTCGAACAGGTTGCGCAGGGCGCGGTGGTCCGGGTCGTCGCGGGCGGCCAGCGTCGCGGCCGGCACCCAGCCCTTTTCCTCGTAGAGTTTCCGCATGCGCTGTGCGCGCTCGGTATTGATGCGGGTGTCCTCCACGCTGCGGTCGCTGGAGAACGCCTCGGTGTCCATCAGCACCTGGCGCAGGTCGTCATAGCGGGTGACGGTATAGAAGCCGGTGACCGGATCCTTCCAGATCGGCGCCTCGTCGCGCAGCACCTTGTAGGCGGGGTACGGGCATTCCTGGGTCTCGACGTCGAGGAGATTCACTTCGTCCGGGGAGTCGGGCCGGATGGGGTCGGCCATGCGGTTCACTTCGGCGTCGGTCACTGCGGCCTCCTTACAGGTCTACGGAGCGCAAGCCATCCCCACGGTCGCGCTCCCCTCGCATCCGCGGTAAGGATGCGTCAGGCGGTGAAACGAGTCCATGGAAATTCACGCGTGACCGTACGGGGTCCGCGTGCTGAAATGCACCGGATACGGGGAGA
>CAMBYA010000097.1 GCA_945872035.1 Rhizobium sp. Q54 | reverse complement strand
GGCAATGTGATCGGCGCCGACGCCACCGGATCGCGGGTCGGCAACCTGATCGAAGTCGGCAACGCCACCACGCTCGATTCGCTGGTCGCCATCAACAGCGTCCAGTACACCACCGGACTCCAGGGGGCGGGCGTGATCGATGCGAGCATCGAGCTCGATATCGCGTCGGACGCGCCGAACGATGCCGATGTCGTCACGGCTTCCAGCGTCACGGCGGACGGCAACGAGATTTCGGCCGCGGCGATCGGCAACGCTCATTCCAGCAGCCTCGACATTACCGGCGTGACCATCACCGGCGTCGGCGGCCAGGTCGGCGACGCCATCGAATCGGACCGCGCCAACACCACGGGCTTCGTGTCGGCTGATTTCAGCATTCTCAATGCCCAGGTGCTCGATGGCGGTGGCGCGGAGGCTGATCTCGATCAGGTGGAGATCGACGTCGAGGTCGCGGACATCGAGTTCACCACGTCCAGCCTGAGCGTTTCCGGTAACGAGTTCAGCGGTCTCGCCATCGGCAATTTGTCGTCCGAGGCCAGCATCCTCATCGACGCCGTGACCATCGACGGCACCGTGGGCGTGGCGAATTCGCAGACCGTCGAGGATGGCGCGACGCTGTCGTCCGATATCGATGTCACCGACGGTGATTTCTTCGATTTCATCGAGGTCGACGTTGGCCAGGGGAACGGCCAGGATGATGTCACGGTCGACCAGGCGTCGATCAACGTGGACGACAACCTCTTCTCCAGCCGTGTCTGGGGCAACCTCGCCGATTCGACGACCAATTCCATCGTCATCAGCGGCGTCACCGTCGGCGACGCGGGCGAAACCCTGCCCGAGGTCTTCATCGACCGCGATTCCGATCCGGTGTCCTACACCGCCATCAATGCCGGATTCGCGCTGTTGAACGACCAGTCGGTCGAGGATCTGAACACCAACACGGTGGTTGCTTCGGCGAACGGGAATCTGATCAACATCGATGTCGGCGACAACAGCGGCGGCAATATCGAGGGGATCGGCCAGTCCCTGGTCCAGAATTCCGAAATCACCGCCAACGAAAACACCACCACCATCGCCGCGACCCTGAACCAGGCGACCTCGGATGTCGCGGTCGATGCGGTGACGATCGATGCGTCATCCTCGCTGGTCAACGTGCAGACCCTGGCCGATGAGGACGGCGTCGACGGCTCGGCCCAGATGCTGGTCGATCAGGACGACCTCGACATCGACATCGACGTGACCGCGGCCGACAATCCGCTGCTCAACCTGACGGTGCAGGCGAACGACAACAGCAACAGCTCGTCCGCCCGCATCAATCTGGCGACCAACACGCTCGACGTGTCGGCTCAGACCCAGGTCCTCACCGGCACCATCTTCAGTGGCGTCAGCACCATCAGCGCCGAGGTCGGCTCCTCGTCGACCGTCGTCGGCGAGAACACGCTGGTGAACGATCAGGCGTTCTTCGCCCTCGGCATCGACGGTGTCGACAATATCATCGACAGCAGCGACATCACCATCGGCCTGTCGGTCGATGGCAACGCCATCGAGAGCACGCTCGCCGAGATCGACGGCAACAGCCTGTCGGGCCTCGCCAGCGGCAATGACGCGACCAACAGTCTGGTCCTCGACGTCGCCACCTTCGACCTCGATGTGGCCGATCTCGATGGCCCCGATGCAGCCAACGGCCCGATCGCTACCCTGGTGTCCAACCAGTGGGGCCAGGGCAGCGTCAACACGGGCGGCTTCTCCGTCGACATCTTCGACGTGAATTTCACGCTCAATGCCAATGACAACGCCACCTCCAGCATCGACAGCAGCGACCTGAGCGTCGACGACAACTCGATCCGGGCGCTTGCGCGCATCAATAACGTGGTGAACACGCTCGACGCCAGCGGCACCAGCCTGGAGAACCCGGAAGCGGAGAACCCGATCCTGGCGGTCACCGAGGGCGGCATCATCGTGCAGCAGGATACGTCGGTGTCGCTGGCCTCGCGTCAGGTCAGCTCGGTCGGCGTGTCGACCTCCATCAGCAATACGCAGCTGGAAATGCTGGCCGGCGGCGCGTCGCTGCCGCCGTTCTACTTCGGCAACGGCGATCTGGTCGGCGACATCAACGACTCCAGCATCAGCGCCGACTCCAATCTGGTGGTGGCCGAGAGCCGGGGCAGCGACGGTTTCAGCACGCTGTCGCTCGATTATATCGATAACGAGGCCCAGGCGTTCCTGTCGAACCTGCAGTACGCGGACGAGTACGTGTTGTACGACTCGGCGGTGGATGGCACCCAGATCGTCGTGCTCGCGAACGTGGACGGTTCCATCAACGACAGCTCGTTCACGGCCAACGGCAACGCCGTCGCCGCGCTGTCCTCCGGCAACCGGGCGACCAACGACCTGAACAGCGACGGCACCAACGTGGTGTTCCGCAACAGCAACAACGTGCTGAACTACGACCCGACCAATACCGCCAACGCGCCGAACGGCGACGATGCCGACGTCGACGTCCGGAGTTCCCTGGCCGTCGTCAACGTGCAGGGCGATCCCGGCGATGTCTTGGCCGAGGTGGACGTCGACGCAGACGTTACCGACACGCTGATCGGCGTGATCTCCAACGGCATCTTCGACAGCGGCTCGATCGCCGCCGACGACAACCTGGTGCTGGCGTCCTCGATCCAGCACAGCGCCGCCAATTCGCTCAACATCTCGGCGTCGGCGAATATCGCCGCGAACGCAGCGGGAAACTCGACTCCCGGCGCGTCGGTCCTCTCGCTGCAGACCATCGATGACGGCAGCGACACGACCGCGCTCGTCGAGAGCACCGGGATCGTCGCCGTGGCCGACGATCCGCGTGGCGGCGGCAGCTTCACGGCCAGCGCCAGCGACAACGAGATCCGGGGCCAGGCGATCGGCGGCAGCGCGACCAATTCGCTGATCGCGGTCGCCGGCGCCTCGATCGAGGCCGGCGCGGGCAGTTCGTCGCCGATCACCGGCGGCACCGACCCGACGATCCAACTCGACGCGGGCTTCAACGTGCTGAACATGCAGTTCGGCGACGGCGCGACGATGTCCGCCACGGTGAACAACTCCTATATCAGCGCGTCGGCCGCGGAGGACTACAACAACGATGCCGTCATGGTCGAGGACAACCTGGTCCAGGCCGAGGCACGCGGGTTTACCTCGATCAATGTGCTGTCGCTGAACGCCGGTTCATCGAGCAACGCCATGGCCGCCCTCGCCAACGTCCAGCAGCTCGACAGCAGCACGGTGTCGGCGAGCATCGACAATGTGGGGATTTTCACGGGCAACCTGGACGAGGGTGCGACGAGCAGTTCGCTGACGGTCGATGGCAACATCGTCGAGGCCGTCTCCGGCGCCAATCGGTCGAGCAACCTGCTGATCACCACCGCCGGCGCCACGTTGCAGGAGAGCTCGGGAGCAGGCGTCACCATCGATCCCGGCGCGACGTCGCGGGTCGCGTTCACGGGCGCCGATTATGCCCTGATCAACGATCAGCGTACCGACAACGTCACGGTTTCCTCGACCATCCGGGATGTGGACATCGGCATCGACGGCCTGAACGAAACGACGGGTGTCGATTTCAGCGCTCTCAGCGTCCAGGACAACGAGGTACGGGCCGTCGCGACCGGCAACGATGCGGTCAACCAGCTCGTGCTGAATACCGGCACCTTCCAGCACCCGAGCGCGGCGATCGGCAACAGCCAGTCCAACGACGGAACGACCATCACCGCTTCCGTCACCAACACCGTTATCGGTATCGGCGAGAGCCTGACGCTGAACGCCAACAGCACCAACAGCTCGTTCCGCGTCCGCGGCAACAGCATCGGCGCCACGGCGATCGGCAACTCGGCTATCAACGTGATCAGCAGCGGCGACTGATCGCATCGACAGCTTCAAGGACAGGGCCGGAACCTCGGGTTCCGGCCCTTTTTCTTTGCGTTGCCGTGAGAGCCCGGCGGAACGCAGACGGGTACGCGCGTCTCTCCCTCGCCGTGATGTTCAGCGTTTCGTCAGGTCAATGGGGATTTGGCGGGCAAACCGCCGATCGAGGCAGGCGGCTATACCTGAAGCGCGGTCTGGCGCCAGTCCGGCTCCGGCAGGTCCACATAGGCATTGTGGAGCGCGTTCGACCACAGGTGACGGATGGTGTTGAAATAGGGCTCGTCCTCGCGGATGGTCCGGTTGATGGTCAGCTCCAGCTTGTCCCGTTCATAGACCACCAGGTTGAGCGGCAAACCGACTGACGTATTCGACCGCAAGGTCGAATCCATGGAGATGAGCCCGATCTTCATGCCGCCGGTCAGCGGGGTGTCGAAGTTCAGCACCCGGTCCAGGATCGGCTTGCCGTACTTGGTCTCGCCGATCTGGAAAAAGGGCGTCTCGACCGTGGCCTCGATGAAGTTGCCCGCCGAGTAGATCTGGAACAGCCGCAGGCCGCGCCCGGCGATCTGCCCGCCCAGGATCAGCGACACGTTGAAGCCCCGCGACTCGGCTTCGAGCGCCTCGCCGTACATGGAGTGGACCTGGCGCACCGCGGCGCCAACCAGCTGGGCGGCGCGGAACATCGAGGGCACCGTAAGCAGCGTCTCGGTGGTGCCGTCCGAATCGGCGATCCCCTCCTTCAGCAGGTTCACCACGGTCTGGCTGATCGACAGATTGCCCGCCGTCATCAGGGTGACCACGCGCTCGCCTGGCTGTTCCCACACATGCATCTTCCGGAAGGTGGAAATGTGGTCCATGCCCGCGTTGGTACGCGAGTCCGATACCATCACCATGCCTGAAGACAACAGCATGCCGACGCAATAGGTCAAAAGAGGTGCTCCTCGGGCGCTGATCGCCGCCGACAGACTATGCCGCCATGTTGCAGCGCGCAATTGCCCGCTGCCAATACGTCGTTCAGCCGGGGAGCGACTACCCCGACTGCGTCTGGCTCATGCCGCCCATGGTCTGGGTCTGCATGCCGGGTGTCTGGCCCTGGCTGGCCGGCTCGGCAATCACCGGCTCGCGCGTCAGCAGGAAATCCTTGGCGATCTGGACGCCCAGATTGGCGTTCCGCTCGATATAGTCGGTCAGGTATTCGTGCAGGCCCACATCGAAAATGTGCTCGATCTTGCCGAAGCGCAGCTTGGCATGGGCTTCGCCAGCCATGCGGTGGCATTCGTGCCGTTGGCCATAGGCCACGCCGAGCGCGTCCAGGTGCGTGACGATCTCGGCCTGGCAGTGATGCAGCGACCGGGGCATGGCTTCCATCAGGATCAGCAGCTGGGCGACCCGCGACGGCACCACTTCCGAGCCGAACACGCGGCGGTAATTTCGCAGCGCCGATACCGAGCGGAGCAGGGCGGTCCACTGATAATAGTCCAGCGCGCCGCCAATCTGCTCGCCCATGGGCAGCAGGACGTGGAATTTCACGTCGAGGATGCGGGCGGTGTTGTCGCCGCGCTCGAGGAACGTGCCCAGGCGGGCGAAATGGAACGAATCGTCCTGCAGCATGGTGCCGACGGTGACGCCGCGGAACAGGCTCGAGCGTTCCTTCACCCAGTCGTAGAACTGTTGCGCGCCTCGGCTCAGCAGCCGGTTCTGGGTCATGTCGCGGATTTCGAACCAGGTGGTGTTGACCGCTTCCCACACCTCGGTCGGCACGGCGTGGCGGATGGCGCGGCAGTTTTCGCGCGCCGCCCGCAGGCAGGAATAGATCGACGACGAGTTGTCGCGGTCCAGCGTCATGTAATAGACCGCGTTGGTCTCGTTGGGCGTGCCGTAATGTTCGGCGAAATGGGCTTCGCCGCCCGATATGGTGATCGCCGACTGCCATTCCGTGCGGTGTTCGCCGGTCAGCGACGGCAGCAGCGACATGCGGTGCGCCACGTCCAGGATGCGGGCGTTGTTCTCGGATCGCTCGATGTAGCGGCCCATCCAGTACAGATTATCCGCGGTGCGGCTCAGCATGTTCAACCCTCCAGCACCCAGGTGTCCTTGGTCCCGCCGCCCTGGCTGGAGTTGACCACCAGCGAGCCCTCGGGCAGTGCCACGCGGGTCAGGCCGCCGGGCACCATGCGCACCTGGTCTCCCGACAGCACGAACGGCCGCAGGTCCACGTGGCGCGGCGCCACGCCGCTGTCGACGAAAGTGGGGCAGGTGCTCAGCGCCAGCGTCGGCTGGGCGATATAGACATGCGGCGTCGCCTTGATCCGCTTGGCGAATTCCTCGCGCTGTTCCTTCGTCGAGGTGGGGCCGATCAGCATGCCGTAGCCGCCCGACCCGTGGACTTCCTTCACGACCAGCTCGTCCAGGTGCGCGAGAACGTATTTGCAGTCCTCGTCGTTGCGGCAGGAAAAAGTCGGCACGTTGTTGAGGATCGGTTCCTCGCCCAGATAGAAGCGGATGATCTCGGGCATATAGGTATAGATCGACTTGTCGTCCGAGATGCCGGTGCCGACCGCGTTGGCGACGTTGATGTTGCCGGCGCGGTAGGCGCTCATCAGCCCGGGTACGCCGAGCACCGAATCGGGCCGGAAGGCCTGGGGATCGAGGAAGCTGTCATCGATTCGGCGGTACAGCACGTCGACCCGCTTGGGACCGGCGGGCGTGCGCATGTACACCTTCTTGTCCTCGACGAAGAGGTCCTGGCCTTCCACCAGTTCCACGCCCATGCCCTCGGCCAGGAACGCATGCTCGAAATAGGCGCTGTTGAAGATGCCCGGGGTAAGCACCGCGATGGTCGGATTCGACGCGCCGGAAGGCGCCACGCTGGAAAGGGTGCGCAGCAGCTCGGTGGCGTAGGTATCCACCGGGGCGATCCGCTGGCCGGCGAACAGCTCGGGAAAAAGCCGCATCATCACTTCGCGGTTTTCCAGCATGTAGGCGACGCCCGACGGCGTGCGGGCATTGTCCTCGAGCACGTAGAACTCGTTTTCGCCGGTGCGAACCATGTCGATGCCGACGATATGGGCGTAGATGTCGCGTGGCACCTCGATGCCGCTCATTTCCGGCCGGAACTGGTCGTTCTTCAGCACCTGCTCCGACGGCACCACGCCGGCGCGCAGGATCTCCTGGTCATGATAGATGTCGCGGATGAAGGCGTTGATGCCCTGTACGCGCTGCACGCAGCCGGCGGACAGCCGCGCCCATTCCTCGGCGCCGAACACACGCGGGATGATGTCGAACGGGATCAGGCGTTCGGGATCGCCGCCCTCGGTATAGACCGAGAAGGTGATGCCCAGGCGGCGGAAGATGGTGTCGGCCTCGCGCCGTTTCAGGTCCAGCCGGTCGGCAGCCGCCTCGCGCAGCCATTTATCGACATTTTCGTAGACGGATCGCACGGACCCGTCGGGGAGGGTCATTTCATCGAAAGCTGGGGGTTTGGTCATGCGATCTCGTCGGTCACCCTTATCGGCCCTGCGGTTCAGTTCCCATAACCCGTCGAAGCAAGCTCCGTGCCACCGCAAAAAGTCCAGCAAAACGGACGCCCTGAGGCGCTGTACCGCCGCCATTGTGGCACATGATTGGTCAGAAAGATCAAGGTTTAGGCGGGCCGCCCAAACGCTGGCCACCGCTCGGCCCCGCGCACGACAAAGGCCGCCGCGAGCATCGCGGCGGCCTTCGGTCGAAATCGGGTGCCTCGTTCAGTCGACCTTGATGCGGCCAAACCGGGGCGGGCGCTGCTCCAGATAGGCTTTCACGCCTTCCTTGAAGTCGTCCCGCGCGGTGCTCTCGGCGATCCATTGCGTCGTCTCGGCCACGGCCTCGCCCAGCGGCATGGCCAGGTGCCGGTAAACCTGTCGCTTCATCATCATCAGCGAGTAGGGGGCCGCCTTGGCCGCCAGGT
>CAMBYA010000096.1 GCA_945872035.1 Rhizobium sp. Q54 | reverse complement strand
AATACCCTGTCCGCCGATATCATCCGCCACGGCATTGGGGCAACCGTTAAGTGCGGCGAGCCGGCGCTTGTTCTAAGTCCCCAGGGCTGCAAGCCACGCGGCGCCAATGACCGCGAATATGGCAAGCCCAGACATCGCCTGCATTTTCGGCCGGGCGACGAGGCCCTCGCCGAAGCGGCCGAAGACGAGTCCCATCAGGCCGCCGGTGACGAAGCCGGTCACGTGCGCCCAGATATCGGTGCGCTCTCCGGCGGTGCCCATCATCACCAGCAGCGCCAGCCCGGCGCCCGCCGGCGCCCAGCGGCGCGCGCCCCGGTGCCAGGGCGCGGACGACGACACCTGGGTGAAGCCGGCGAGCAGGCCGATGCCGCCGAACACGGCGGTGGAGGCGCCGATGGAGGTATGCGTCGGCAGCTGGATCACGGCATTGAGGGCGTTGCCGACGATGCCCGAGACGAGGATGGCGAGCCACGCGACGCCCGATCCCAGCAACTGCGCGACCAGCAGCCCGACCACGACGCCCATGGCCAGGTTGCCCAGCAGATGGCTGCCGTCGACATGCAGGAACAGGGCGGTCACCGTCCGCCACCATTCGCCCTGCATGATCAGTCCGGCCTGCGACGCGCCCCTGGCCAGCCATTCGAGGTTCCAGGCGGATGATTCCACGGCAACGAAGAAGAACAGCATCACCGCGATGAAGGCGAGCGGTCCTTCGGGCTTGGGAACGAGGAACTTCGTCCGGGACGGCGCGCGGGCCCGGCGCGCCTCCTCCTCGTCATAGGCGACGAGCTGGCGGATCGCCTCGGCCGCGTCATCGATGGCGACATAGAGCATGATGCCATCGTCCTCGACGGCCGTATGGGACGGGATGCCGACAGCGGTCAGCACCAGCGCATGCTGGTTCGCGTCGTGTTGCGACGTGCAGAGCCGTACCGAAATCAGATCCAATGTGCGCCGATCAGTCGCAGAGCTCGAAACTGCTTTCGAGGCACGACAGGTACATCCGCCGCGCCTCAACGATCTGGTCGGGCGACATGCGTTTTGCAAGCTTGTTCTTGGCGTTGACCGCCAGTTTCCAGCCGGTCGAGGACGCGAAGTCGAGCCACATATAGGCGCGGACGTTGTCCTGGGCGGCGCCGCGCCCGGTCTCGTACATGCCGGCCAGGCTATAGCGCGCGGAAGGGTTGCCCAGCGCCGCGGCGCGCCTGAACCAGTAGAGCGCCTCCGTATAGTCCGGGTTCACGCCCTGCCCGCCCTCGTAGATGCTGGCCAGGTTGAACTGGGCCGACGCGTCGCCCTGCTCGGCGGCCAGCCGGTAGAGGCGGATCGCCTCCGCCACGTCGCGGGGCACGCCCTTGCCCTCGAAATAGAGGCCCGCCAGGCTGGCCTGCGACACCGCGATGCCCTGCTCGGCCGCCAGCCGGTACCAGCGGGCCGCCTCGACGTAGTTCTTCGGCACGCCCTGCCCGCTGGCATGCATCAGGCCGAGGATCGAGAACGCCATGGGTTCGCCCTCGTCGGCCAGGCCCATATAGAGCCGCATGGCGAGCGGATAGTCGCCGCGCTGATAGGCGGCGGTCGCCTCTTCGGTCGTGCCGGCATGCGCGGGCACGACGCCCAGCGTCATAAACGCGGCGGCGATGATCGCCAATGTCAGTCTGGTCACAGCCCGTTGCCCTCGATGCAGCCCCACACGAGAGGTAGCAGAATCCGCACAAAAAGGGGAGAGCTCGTACGGCATCTGTGCCAGTCTTGCCGCGGGGAGGACCGCCGCATGAACCATATCGAAGCCAAGGACGCCCGCGATCTGCCTGGTCTCAGGCTGGCCGTGACCAGGAACATTCCGAACCCGTTCTGCGAGGCGGCCAAGAGCCTCTTCCACGTCAAGGGCGTCGATTTCATTCCGGTCGCCCAGCATGCGGCCCAGCCCAACGAGGACCTGAAGGCCTGGACCGGCCACCGCAACGCGCCGGTCGCCATCTGGAACGACGAGCCGGCCCGCGCCGGCTGGTCGGAAATCCTGATGCTGGCCGAGCGGCTGAACCCCGAGCCGCCGCTGCTGCCCGCCGACCGCGTACCGCGGGCACAGGTGTTCGGCATCTGTCATGAAATCTGCGGCGAAGGCGGCTTCGCCTGGAACTCGCGCTTCATGATGTTTCCGCAGGAGGCCGCCAACGACACCAGCGCCGAGAAAGGCTCCTGGGACGAAATCCTGCACAAGCAGTACGGCGCTTCCCGCGACCAGGTCGAGAAGGCGCCGGAGCGCGCCGCCTCGGTGCTGCGTTTCCTTGCCGGCCAGCTCCACAGCCAGAAAGCTCGCGGCAGCGGCTATTTCGTTGGCGACAGCCTGACGGCCGCCGACATCTTCTGGGCCTGCATGTCGATCGGCGTCTCGCAGCTTCCGACGGAATGGTCGGCGACGCCGGGCTTCCTGAGAAAGGTGTGGAGCCAGATGGGCGCGAAACTTGCGGACGCGCTCGACCCCATCCTCATCGAGCACCGCGACCGGATTTACAGCACCTACCTGAAGCTGCCGCTGGATTTCTGAGGCAGCGCCGAAAGCCTCGATGCCATCCATCTTCTGTCTGTGAGGTGTTGCTCAATTGTCGGAACGATTGTGTGCGGTTGATCCGCTGACGCATGGATTGCCGCGCTCGAAGTAGCGGCGAAGCTGGTGCGCTTCCTTCGTGATCCCGATCCGGACGCTGACGCCGATCTCGCCTGCCGGCCGCGGCGCCTCGGCCAGCCAGATCGGCCCTTCCTCGCACATGTCCACGCCGTTCAATTCCGGCACGACGGCCATGGCCTGCGCCAGCCTGCCCGGCCCGCGCGTCAGGTCGCGTTCGCGGACGGGGCCGCGACGTGCCCGCATCAGGTCGATGCCGCCCACCGGCTCCAGCGCGCGGAGCAGCACGCCGCCGCCGGTTCTGGCTGGCTCCGAGCTGACGTTGAGCATGAAGTGGACGCCGTAGATGAAATAGACATATGCCCTGCCCGGCTCGAGGAACATGGAGCGGTTGGCGGCCGTCTCGCCGCGGAAATGATGCCCGCTGGCGTCGCCCGGTGGATAGGCCTCGGTCTCGACGATGCGGCCCGTGGTGCGGCCTTCGGGCGTGCCACGCACCAGCAGCTTGCCGATCAGGAACCGCGCCATCTCCATGGTGTCGACGGGCAGTTCGGCGCGGGACAGCGGCCGGACTTCATCCCTTCCTGGCATGCGTGTCATACCAGCTGACCGCGCGCAGGAGCCGGTTGAAGAAGGGAATCTTGACCAGCACCTTCGACAACAGGGTGTTGTCGCCCATGGTCTTGTAGGCCAGGAAGATCGGAATGTACCGGGCGATGGCCTGGTTCCTGGTCAGCCAACGGCCAGCCAGATCCTCGCCGAACGGTCCGGACGCGCCGCGTCCGAACGCGTAGTCGATGGTGTTGCCATCACTGTCCGTGATGCGCCGCTTCGCGAAGTGGCACTGATCGACGACCTTGAACCGGGTGTAGCCGAGCCCACTGAGCATCCTGAATTCCGCCAGGAGAGCGCGCCAGGAAATCTTGCTGGACTCGATCGACAGATAGGTTGGCATGGCCTTTGCCCCGGCCAGGTCCTCGACGCACCGCATGTCGGCGCCCTCGATGTCGATCTTCAGATAGTGTGGACATCCATGCTGGCGGAGAATGTCGATGAACCGGACGCACTTTACGGTGATCGCCTCGGAGTCGGCGCCCAGCAGCCGGTTGCGCGCCGCCCAGTCCGGATCGGTGGTGCCCCAGGCCGAGTTCTTCCGGTTCACGTAGAAGACGATTTCCTCGTCACGCTCGCCGATGGCGTTGGGAACCAGGGTATAGGTGCCTTCCTCGATCTCACGCCGGAAGCGCTCGCGCAGCCACTCGACGAGCTGCGGATTGGCCTCCACCGCGACGACCCGGTAGCCCAGCTTGAGATAATAGTCGCTGTCCTCGCCCCGATGCGCGCCTACGTCGTAGACCAGTCCTTCGTCTATGGCATCGCGTCGGTCGTGCAGCGTCGGCTCCCGGGAATGCAGGCACTCTTATAGCCGTCTCCGGGAACGACGGACAACCGTGGTTCCTGGGGTCAGGTGAGATAACGTTCGCGCAGCAGGACGACCCGCGCCGCATCCATACCCAGCACGTCCCGCAGATAGGTCTCCGGCGAGCCGTGGTGTTCGTCCATCTCGGCCAGCGACGCACCGATATAGTCCGGATGAGCGTCGAACATGACGTCGGCGACGCGGCGGTTCACCTGTCCTGAATCGCCGGTCATGGCGGCGAGGATTTGCTCGCGCCATGCCATGTCGAGATAGTCGCGGGTGGCGCAGTAGTCGGCGACCACCTGGTCACGGTCCACACCCAGCGCCAGCAGGACCAGCGCCACGCTGATGCCGGTGCGGTCCTTGCCGGCCGTGCAGTGGATCACCGCCGGGCCGGCGTTAGCGTCGAGCAGCACGTCGAACAGGCGGGCGAAACGCTCGCGGTGCTCGTGGACGAAGCGGCGATAACTGGCCTTGATAGCCTCGACGGCCTGCGCGGCGGTCGCGTCGGCCACGGTCAGCAACGCGGGTCGCGGCACGGGCGCCGCACCATGGCCCGAGCCCATCGGCAGGGCATGCACGGCGGCGGCGGACAGCCGCGCCGGCGTCGGCGCGACGATGCGCTCGCCCTCGTGCCGCAGGTCGACGATCGCCCAGTCGCCAAGGCCGTTGAGCGTGTCGATATCTCGATCGGTCAGCCGGTCGAGGGCGCCCGAGCGGTAGAGGATGCCGCGCCTTACTACGCTTCCGTCCGCCGCCGGGTAGCCGCCGAAATCCCTGAAGTTGGGCGCGCCGTCGAGCGGCAGCCGCCTGTCCTGAATGGTGCTCATGCCACCATTCTATGTCGCGGATGTGACAGAGCGAAGTCCTCCGGTGGTGCCCCATGGAATCCGGAACATAACCTCCACGCGATTGTTCACGTGTCACCGATCACAACGCACGGTGGCCAATGTCGCTTTCCCGTCTGTCCCTCGCCTGCACGGCCCTGCTGGTGCCGTTCGCGGCCCATGCCGCGGAACCCGTGACGCCGGCCCCCGAAAAGCCGGCCGAGGAAACCTTCACCGCCGAGCAGATCAACGCCGCCGCCTTCGACGGCGCCGAGATCAAGAAGGACGCGCGCGACGCCCTCGCCATCCGGGTGCAGGTATTGCTCGACGGCCAGGATTTCTCACCCGGTGTGATCGACGGCTACATGGGCGACAACGTGGCCAAAGCGCTGGCCGCCTACGAACAGGCCAACGGCCTGCAAGTGGACGGCAAGCTCGACGCCGAAGTCTGGGCGAAGCTGTCGGCAGACGCCGCGCCGGTGGTCGGCACCTACACCATCACCGACGAGGACCTGAAAGGGCCGTTCGTCAGCGAAATCCCGGCGGATTACGCCGAGATGGCGAAGATGAAGCACCTGCCGTTCACCGGCGCCGACGAGATGCTGGCCGAGCGCTTCCACACGGACATCAAGCTGATGGCGCGGCTCAACCCGGACGCGGACTGGAGCAAGGCCGGGACGAAGATCATGGTCGCCGCGCTGCGCCAGCGCCCCGACGTCGGCAAGGCGGCGACTGTCACCGTCAGCCGCGCGACCGCCAGTCTCCGGGCGCTGGACGCCGACGGCAAGCTGCTGGCGTTCTTTCCGGTCACCGTCGGCAGCGACGCGCTCCCCAGCCCGACCGGGACCCACAAGGTGAAGGTGGTGGTGCACAATCCCGAATACTCCTACCGGCCGGATGTGAATTTCAAGCAGGGCGAGAATTCCAGGAACATGCAGATTCCGCCCGGTCCGAACGGGCCTGTGGGCACCATCTGGATCGGCCTCGACAAGCCGACCTACGGCATCCACGGCACCGCCGAGCCGTCGCCGGTCGGCAAGCATTTCAGCCATGGCTGCGCCCGGCTGACCAACTGGGACGCGGAGACGCTGGCCGGCATGGTCGAGCCCGGCGTCACGGTCAGCTTCGAGGACTGAACGTTGAAGCAGATCGCGTTTGTCATCACCGTGCTGCTGGTGGGGCTGGTTGCCGTCGTGGCATTCACCAGGTCACCCAAGGTGCATGAAGCCGCGCTGGCGCCGATCAGCGTGACCGCGACCGCCCCGGCGGAAGCGGCCCCGCCCGCCGAACCCGCCCCGCCTGCCGACGCCGAGCCCGGCGCGGCCGCAGCAACTGCCGCGATCACGCCGGTTTATGACGAGGCACAGTCGCTGGGCTGCGAGGAGGAATTGAAAGCGCTCGGCGTGACCTTCGAGGTGCTCGAGCCGATCGCGGGCAGGAACGGCTGTGGCGCCGAACGCCCGCTGAAGGTGTCATCGGTCGGTATCGATTTGAGGCCGGCGGTGACGACCAATTGCGAGGTGGCGAAGGCGCTCGCGGTCTGGACGAAGGACGTGATGATGCCCTCTGCCAAACTGCACCTGAACGCAACGCCGAACGCGATATCGACGGGCATCTCCTACCAGTGCCGGGCGCGCCGGGGCGCCGATCAGGTGAAGGTCAGCGAGCATGCACACGCCAACGCCGTCGACATCTCGGGCATCGCGTTCAGCGACCACGATACCGTGGCGATCATGGATCGGCCGGGCAGCGCCGACGACGCGCGGGCCTTCCAGGCGGCGATCCGTGGCGGCGCGTGCGCCTATTTCACCACGGTCGTGGGCCCCGGCACCAACACGGCGCACTCGGACCACCTGCACGTCGACATGCTCCAGCGGCGCAACGGCTACCGGATCTGCGAGTAAGGCCTCAGGTGGCCACGCGGAAGCGATGGCCGCAATAGGTACACACCCGGATCGCCATATCGGCCTTGCCGTCCTTCATCTCGGGTACGACATGGTGCGAGGCGCATTTCGGGCATGCCTTGCCATCGGCCATCTCGACGATGTCCTCCTGGGTTGATATCGGCTGGAGGTCGACCGTATCGCCGTCGGCCCAGGAGGCATTCAGGTGAACCTCGACGTGCTCGACGGCCTCGATATAGCCATGCTGGAGCAACCAGGTCAGGAACGACTCCCATTTGGGCAGCGCACCCGCGATGCCATGGAACTCGTGGAATGCCTCGGCGACGTTGAACGGCTTCGTCGCACGCGCCAGGAACCGGGGCGCGTCGTGGGTTTTCCCGGAGGTGAACAGGATCACCTGACCGGGGATGCAATTCTGCTCGGCCGCGTCCATCGTGAACATTCATGTCTCCCGTTTCGTACGCCTGATGTGGACGCACGAAGGGCAAACGTCCAGCCCGCCCTGCATGTTACGGGCGCGCCACAACAGTCGGAAGGCCGGCGTCAGGCGTCGTTGCTGTAGCGGCCGTTGATGTAGTCCATCAGGGTCTTGTGGTTGTGCCGGATACGGCGCTCCTGGCTGGAAATCCACAGGCCCTTGAACGCGTCCGACTGCATGCCCTTCTGGACATGCGGCAGGTTGACCGAGTCCTGGTCGAGCACCAGGCCAAGCGACCGTTCGCCGTGCTTGTGCTGCTCGTGGTCCGGCAGCGGCGGCACCGGCTTGCCTTCCGGGATATGCACCACGCGGTAGACGTCGAAGAACATCTTGTTCGGGTCGGTCGGGTGCGGGCGCTGACGGAACAGCCCGAAGCTCTCGGCCATGATGTTGAACGTCAGGTTCGGATAGATGCAGTAGTGGTAGTCGTCCGAAAGCTGGTCGTCGTTGAGCTCCGAATAGTCGAAGCCCAGCTTCTTCTCGTTCTCGCGCTTGTACACCTGCACCGCGCGGCGGATGTCGGCCACCCTGCCCTCGAACTCGGCCGGATCCATGCCGATGGCGCTGATCTGCTCGGCGAGATGTTCCGGCACCTCCTGCAGATCCTCGCCGAGGCGCGGGCTGTAGGTCTTGAACGGCACCAGGTAGCGGTTGTGGCGCTC
>CAMBYA010000095.1 GCA_945872035.1 Rhizobium sp. Q54 | reverse complement strand
GAGGACGTGCTCGACACCTGGTTCTCGTCCCAGCTCTGGCCGTTCTCGACCCTGGGCTGGCCCGAGCAGATGCCGGAGCTCAAGCGCCACTACCAGACCGACGTGCTGGTCACCGGCTTCGACATCATCTTCTTCTGGGTCGCCCGGATGATGATGTCGGGCATCTATTTCATGCAGGAAGTACCGTTCCACACGGTCTACATCCATGCGCTGGTCCGCGACGAGAAGGGCCAGAAGATGTCGAAGTCCAAGGGCAACGTCATCGACCCGCTCCAGCTCATCGACGAATACGGCGCCGACGCGCTGCGCTTCACGCTGACCGCCATGGCGGCGCAGGGCAGGGACATCAAGCTGTCGAAGCAGCGTGTCGAGGGCTACCGCAATTTCGGCACCAAGCTTTGGAACGCCTACCGCTATTGCGGCATGAACGACGCGCTGGATGCCTCGGGCTTCGATCCTTCGACGGCAAAGCAGCCTGTTAACCGCTGGCTGGCGGGCAGGGTGGCGGCGACCGCCGCTTCCGTCACCGAGGCGCTGGAAGCCTACCGCTTCAACGAGGCGGCGGGCGCGCTCTACCAGTTCGTCTGGGGCGATTTCTGCGACTGGTACCTGGAATTCACCAAGCCGCTGCTGGGTGGCACGGACGACGCGGTGAAGGCCGAGACGCGCGGCACGACCGCGTGGGCCATGGAGCAGATCCTGCGCCTGCTGCATCCGTTCATGCCGTTCATCACCGAGCATCTGTGGCGCCAGACCCATGACGACCTGCTGATCCTGGCCGACTGGCCCGCGCCGCGCACCGACCTGGCCGATGCGGCTTCCAGCCGCGAGATCGAGGCTGTCATCGACCTGATTACCCGCGTCCGCACCGTGCGCACCGAGATGAACGTGCCGCCGGGCGCCAAGATCGCGGTCGCGGTCCAGGTAGACGAGACCGGTGCCTTCAAGGCGCTGATCGATACGACCGAGGTGCTGCAGCCGGTGATCGCCCGCCTTGCGCGCATCGACCGGGTCGACACGGTCGCGTCATTCCCGCGCGGCACGGTGCAGATTCCCGTGGGCGACGCCACCCTGGGCCTGCTGCTCGCCGATGTGATCGACTTCGACGCGGAAAAGACCCGGCTGCGCAAGGAGATCGAGAAGGCGAGCAAGGAGATGGCCAGCCTGGACGGACGTCTCAACAACCCCGGTTTCGTCGCCAAGGCGCCCGAGGCCGTGGTCGAGGAACAGCGCGAGCGCCGCGAGGAAATGGCCCAGCTGGTCGGCACCCTCAACGAGGCCATCGCCCGTCTCGACGCGCTGGCCTGAAGCGCTTTCAGCCAAGGCGGAATCGTCTTGGCTTACCAAAGCCGCGGCGACAATCGCGTGAGCGTTTCAGCGGGAGCTGAAACGGCCTGACGGATCGCACTGCGTCTTCCGCGCGTGATAAACTTCGTCCACTGTGCGTGATACACTGTGCCAGAGACGGCACAGTGGGAGAACGACGTGGACGCGCACCGATTCGACAAATCCAAGCTGCCCAGCCGCCATGTGACGGAAGGGCCGTCGCGGGCGCCGCATCGATCCTATTACTATGCCATGGGGCTGAACGAGGAGCAGATCCACCAGCCGCTGGTCGGCGTGGTCAGCACCTGGAACGAATCCGCGCCCTGTAACTCGGCGCTGATGCGCCAGGCCAAGGTCGCCAAGGACGGCGTGTGGTCGGCGGGCGGCACGCCGCGCGAGTTCACCACCATCACCGTCACCGACGGCATCGCCATGGGCCATGCCGGCATGTCTTCGTCGCTGCCCAGCCGCGACCTGATCGCGGATTCGGTCGAGCTGTCAATGCGTGGGCATTGCTACGACGCGCTGGTGGGCTTCGCCGGCTGCGACAAGTCGCTCCCCGGGCTGATGATGGCCATGGTCCGGCTCAACGTGCCGTCGGTGTTCATGTATGGCGGCTCCATCCTGCCGGGCAAGTTCCATGGCAAGGACGTGACCGTGGTCGACGTGTTCGAGGCGGTCGGACAGTTCTCGGCCGGCAACATGGACGATGAGGAGCTGTTCAAGCTGGAATGCGTCGCCTGTCCGTCGGAAGGATCGTGCGGCGGCCAGTTCACCGCCAACACCATGGCGTGCGTGTCCGAAGCCATGGGACTGGCGCTGCCCGGCTCGGCCGGCGCGCCCGCGCCCTACGAATCACGTGACCAGTTCGCCTATGACAGCGGCGTCGCGGTGATGGAACTGCTCGCCCGCAACATCCGGCCGCGCGACATCGTCACCCGCAAGTCGCTGGAGAACGCCGCGGTCGTCGTCGCGGCCACCGGCGGATCGACCAATGGCGCGCTGCATCTGCCGGCCATCGCCCACGAGGCGGGCATCGAATTCACGCTGCACGACGTGGCCGAAATCTTCAAGCGCACGCCGTACCTCGCCGACATGAAGCCCGGCGGCAGATACGTGGCCAAGGACATGTGGGAGGCGGGCGGCATCCAGATGCTGCTGAGGACACTCCTCGACGGCGGCTTCATCCATGGCGACTGCATGACCGTCACCGGCAAGACCATCGCCGAGAACCTGGCGGACGTGCGCTGGGACGACGGCCAGGACGTGATGCGGCCCTACACCAACCCGATCACGCCCACGGGTGGTGTTGTCGGCCTGTCCGGCAATCTGGCGCCGGAAGGGGCGATCGTGAAGGTCGCCGGTATGAAGAACTTGATATTCACCGGCCGCGCGCGCTGCTTCGACGGCGAGGAAGCCGCGTTCGAGGCGGTGCAGAACCGCGCCTACGCCGAGGGCGATGTCATCGTCATTCGTTACGAGGGGCCGAAGGGCGGCCCGGGCATGCGCGAGATGCTGTCGACCACCGCCGCCATCGTCGGCCAGGACATGGGCTCCAAGGTGGCGCTGGTCACCGACGGCCGCTTTTCGGGCGGCACGCGCGGCCTGTGCATCGGCCATGTGGGGCCGGAAGCGGCGCTGGGCGGCACGATCGGGCTGCTGCGGGACGGCGACGTCATCCACATCGACGCCGAAGCGGGCACGCTGGTCGTGGATCTGTCCGACGCCGAACTGGAAGCGCGCCGCAAGGACTGGAAGCCGCGGTCCAATCAGTACCAGTCGGGCGCATTGTGGAAATACGCCCAGCTCGTCGGCCCGGCCTGGAAAGGCGCGGTGACCCATCCCGGCGCCGCGGCCGAAACCCACGTCTACGCGGATATCTGACGCAAGGACTTGCGTGCTACACTCTTCCGGTTGGTTCTGGAGGGGAATGACATGGGCAAGACGCGAACCCTGATGTCGTGGGCCGGCGGCACTCTTTGTGCGCTGGCCTTTGCGTTGGCCCAGCCGGCCTCCGCCGCGACGGTCCAGATCGTTCCCGGCACCAGCATGGACATGCAGGCGCCGGACGGGCAGTGCGTGATCGAGCCGTCGGCGAGCCAGTTCGACGCCGCCTATTTCTCCACCATGACCCAGATGTTCACAGGCACGAACAACCTGCTCGCGTTGTTCATCGACTGCAACGTCCTCGCCAGCATGCGCCAGGGCATCGCCCAGCCGATCACCGAGTGGACCATCGTCCTGTTGCCGCTGTCGGGCGGCCAGGTGGTGCCGGCCTCAGGCTACACCCGGGCGCAGGTCATCGAGGAAATGAGCCAGGCCTCCGCCGGCTCCGATATGCAGGCCTATCTCGACGGCCAGAAGGGATCGATCGAACAGCGGATCAACCAGACGCTGCAGGGCGGGTTCCAGATGGGACAGATCAAGAGCCTTGGCATTCTGGCGAAGGACGATTCGGGAATCTATTCCGGCCTGATGCTGAACCAGACCACGGCGGGCGTGGGGCAGGATATCGCCTGCGTCATCGGCATGACGCTGATCAACGGCTACGTGGTGACGGTGAACATCTACCAGCCTTATGTGAGCGCCGAGACCTATACGGACATGGTGTCGGACATGAAGGAAGACATGGCCGAACTGGTCAGCGCCAACGGCGGCGCGCCAGACACCGGCGCTACGCCGTTTTCGGCCGTTCCCGGGCAGGCGCCGAGCGTTGACTCGGGCACCGCGTCGGGTACAGGCGACAAGAACATGCTTCTGGTCATCTTCCTGGGCGCCGGCGTGGTGCTGGCGGGCGGCCTGGTCGGCTTTTTCCTCACCCGCCGCAAGCCGGGACAGGACAGTTAGGGGCGCGGCTTTCGGGCCGCAAAGCGTTCCGCCTTAACTGAAAGCGCTTTAACGCCCGCGCAGCCGCTTCAGGATCGCCCGTTCCGCATGGCGCAGCGCCGCGTGCAGCAGCGCGCCCATGATCGCCAGAACAATCACCGCCGCGAAGGTGCGGGCAGTCTGCAGCCGGTTGCTCGATTCCAGGATGCGCCAGGCCAGGCCCTGAGCGCCGCCCGATCCGGCGACGAATTCCGCTACCACGGCGCCGATAACCGCCAGGCCGCCGGCCACCTTGTGGCCTTCCAGCACGAACGGCACAGACGATGGAATGCGCAGCCGCCACAGGCGCTGCCAGCGGGTCGCGCCGTAGAGGTCGAACAGCCGCTCCAGGTCCGGATCGGTGGCCTTCAGTCCGGTCAGAGCGCCGGAGAAGATGGGGAAAAACGCCACGATCACCGCCAGCGCGACGATGGCGCGCTCGGGATGGTCGAGGCCGGCCCAGATCACCACCTGCGGGGCGATGGCGATCACCGGCGTCACCTGCAGCGCTACCGCAAGCGGCTGCACCGCCTTCTCCAGTGTCTGGTTGAGCGCGACGACGAGCGCCACGCCGCAGGCGAGGATGCTGGCCACGACCAGCGCCTTGAGCGCCATGAACAGCGTGTTCCAGGCCGACTCAAACAACACCGGCGCGCCGGAGATCGCCGCCCTGGCGATCTCCGACGGTGGCGGCAGGAAGTAGCTGGGGATCGCCATGATCCGGCACGCCGCTTCCCAGCCAGCCAGCAGCACGGCGATCAGCACCAGCGGAGCGGCGACGTCGATAATGGCCCGGTTCATGCGGCGCGGCCCATGCTGAGCGCCAGGTCGCGGGAGATGGCTTCGGCGGCCGAACGGAACTCCAGCGTCGTGCGGAAATGCGGCGGCCGGGGCAGGGCCGGGTCGGTCGGCACGACGCTGAAGGTGCGGCCGGGCGAGGCGCTCATCACCACGACGCGCGAGGCCATGTACACCGCTTCCTCGACATTGTGGGTGACGAAGATCACCGCCGGACGGGTCTCGGTCCATAAGGTATGGATGTCGGCGGCCAGGTCGCGCCGGGTAATCTCGTCAAGGGCCGCGAACGGCTCGTCGAGCAGCAGCAGCCTGGGCTCGGTCACCAGCGCACGCGCCAGCGACACGCGCATGGCCATGCCACCGGAAAGCTGTGCCGGCTTGGCGGCGGCGGCGCCGGACAACCCCACGCGCGCCAGGGCGTCAGCGGCCTGCCTGCGGGCCTCGGTTTTGTCGATGCCGTCGAGTTCCAGCGGCAGCGCGGCGTTGGCTAGCGCCGACGCCCACGGCATCAAATTGGGGGACTGGAACACCACCGATGTCTCGCCGCGTCCCGGCGTGCGGGTGACCGTGCCGCGTGTCGGCTGCTCCAGACCGGCCAGCAGCCGCAGGGCGGTGCTCTTGCCGCAGCCCGACGGGCCGACCAGCGCCACGATCTCGCCTTCCTCCACTGACAGGTCGAACGGGCCGAGCGCCTTGCCCCGGCCTGGATACTCGACCTCGACGGCGGCGAGGGAAGCGACTTCCATCAGGGAGCGGCAGGCTTGAGGAAATCGAGTGTGTAGGCGCTCCTGTAGTCCATGTCCTCGTGATAGACGCCCTGTTCCGACGCGATCTTGAAGAACTCGGCCCAGCGCGCGTCGGTCATGCCGCCGATGCCGGCATCGCCGGATTCGACGATGCCGTAGGATTTCATCTTCTCGCGCGCCTGCGCTAGCAGCTCTGGCGTGGCTTCCGGGTTGTCCTTCAGGATCAGCGCGTCGCCGGGTGCCGGGTCGCCGTTCAGGTAGGATGTCCAGCCCGCCGCGGAGGCCTCGATAAAGGCGCGCACGGCTTCCGGGCTTTTCGCGATGAACGCTTCGGGTACCAGCACCATGGCCGCGTAGCCGGGATAGCCCTCGTCGGCGAGCAGGAACACCTCGGGCTTGAACCCGGCCTCCTTCTCGATGGTGTAAGGCTCGCTGGTCACGTAGCCCTGCTGGATCGCCTTCTTGTCGGCGATGAACGGCGCGGGATTGAAGGTGTATTTGCGCACCATGTCGTCGGTGAAGCCATATTTCGCCTTCAGCCAAACCCAGAACGCAGTAACCGAGGCGTCGCTGAGCAGGATCGGCCGGCCCTTCATGTCGGCGATGGACCTGATGCCCTGGTCCGGATGGGCCATCAGCACCTGCGGGTCCTTCTGCATGAACGCGGCGACCGCCTTCACCGGCACCTTCTCGGCAGCCAGGTTGAGGGCGATGAAGCTGTTGGAGCCCATGCCCATGTCGACCGAGCCGGCGGCGAGCAGTTGCGGCACGTTTACTGCCGGCCCGCCCTGCATGATGGTGACGTCGAGCCCGCGTTTCGCATACTCGCCGGTCGCCAGCGCCTGGTAGAAGCCGCCCTGTTCGGCCTGGGCGCGCCAGTCAGTGGCGAAGGTGATGCGGGTCTTTCCCGAATCGGCAGGCACGTCGGCCTTCTTCTGCTCGGAGCAGGCGGCCGCCAGCAGGCCCAGGCATGCCACCGCGAACAAACGCAATCCGTTCAAGTGCAGTCTCCCTCTTGCCCGGGCAAGATTACGGGAGAGAGGCGGGGCCGCAAGACAAGAAACGCCGTCAGATGTCCAGCTCGCACCAAACTGGCGTATGGTCCGACGGTTTCTCCCGTCCGCGCGGGGCCCGGTCGACGCCGGCCGAGGTCAGCCGGTCGGCGGCCTGCGGCGACAGCAACAGATGGTCGATGCGCAGGCCATGGTCTTTCTCCCACGCGCCGGCCTGGTAGTCCCAGTAGGAATAGAGCGGGCCATGGTGGAACGTGCGTATGGCGTCGGTGTAGCCCAGGTTCAGCAGCTGCCGGAACCGGTTGCGGCTCTGCGGCAGGCACAGCGCGTCGTTGGCAAAGGCGGCTGGACTCCACACGTCCTCGTCGGCTGGGCAGATGTTGTAGTCGCCGCCCAGCACCAGGTTCTCCTCCCAGGTCAGCAGCTCGCGGGCATGGGCAGCGAGACGATCCATCCAGGCCAGCTTGTAGTCGTACTTCTCGCCGGGCGCCGGATTGCCGTTGGGCAGGTAGATGCAGCCGACGCGCACGCCGCCGGTGAACGCTTCCAGATAGCGGGCCTGAACGTCCGAGCCGTCGTTGCCGGGCAGGCCCATGGAGACGTCCTCCAGCCGGTGCTTCGAGAGGATGGCGACGCCGTTGTAGGTCTTCTGGCCGTGGGTGGCGATGTTGTAGCCCAGGTCGGCGATCTCCATGGACGGGAAGCCTTCGTCAACCACCTTGATTTCCTGCAGCAGCGCGACATCCGGGCTGGATTCCTTCAGCCATTCCAGCAGCCGCGGCAGGCGGGCCTTCACCGAGTTCACGTTCCAGGTGGCAATCTTCATCATTTTCCCTCGCGTCGACGGGGCCGCATGTTAGCAGACCCGGATCGACGGGGAATACGTCTACGTCAGACGGGCGCCGTAGCTTACGACGACATCAGTTCGGAATGAACCACGCCGGCGCCGTTGCCCTGTTTGTCAACTGCCTGGTCAGGCAGGCGGCGCACGAGATAGTGGCGCTGGTCGGTGAACGGTCCGTTGATGGCATAAGGACGAGACATCCGCCAGCGCTCGGCGTATTGCCGCGCCGCAGCCGCGCTGTCGGCGGCGACGATCATGTGGCGGAACGGCGTCTGCACTTTGTTCGGAGACGCAGCGCGCGGTTCGATCAACCAGTGCGAAATGGCGGCGGCGATAACTTCCCCGTTGCTCATGTTGTACTCCCCGTTTGACGCGATGCGCCGGGTGAACCGCGGCGTGGATTGATAACCATTGAGCGAGAT
>CAMBYA010000094.1 GCA_945872035.1 Rhizobium sp. Q54 | reverse complement strand
AACCGGCGTGCCGCGCGAATCCAAGGATCGTCTCGATTTCACCATCTAGAGCGCTTTCGCCGCCCGGAAGCCGAACCCAACCTAATCCTGAACTTACAAGGAGCGCGACATGCCGATCAGCAAGACGGGGACCAAGGGCCGCGGCAAGGTCTACAATTCGATCATCGAGACCATCGGGGACACGCCGCTGGTGCGCATCGACCGGCTGGCCAAGGCCCACGGCGTCAATGCCAACCTGCTGTGCAAGCTGGAGTTCTTCAATCCGGTCTCGTCGGTGAAGGACCGCATCGGCGTCGCCATGATCGAGGCCATGGAAGAGGCGGGCGTGCTCAAGCAGGGCACCGTCATCGTCGAGCCCACCTCCGGCAACACCGGCATCGCGCTTGCCTTCGTCTGCGCCTCCAAGGGCTACCGGCTGATCCTGGTGATGCCCGAAAGCATGTCGGTGGAGCGCCGCAAGATGCTGCTGCTGCTGGGCGCCGAGCTGGAGTTGACGCCCGCGGCCAAGGGCATGCGCGGCGCCATCCAGCGGGCCGAGGAGCTGAAGGAAACCTTCGAGAGCGCGGTGATCCCGCAGCAGTTCGACAACCCCGCCAATCCGGCGATCCACCGCATCACCACCGCCGAGGAAATCTGGAACGACACCGACGGCGGCGTCGACGCGGTAATCTCGGGCGTCGGTACTGGCGGCACCATCACCGGCGTCGGCGAGGTGCTGAAGGCGCGCAAGCCCAGCGTGCTGGTGATCGCCGTCGAGCCCGAGGACAGCCCGGTGCTGTCGGGCGGTCAGCCCGGCCCGCACAAGAT
Organism: Rhizobium sp. Q54; assembly: GCA_945872035.1. Classification (GTDB taxonomy): domain Bacteria; phylum Pseudomonadota; class Alphaproteobacteria; order SMXS01; family SMXS01; genus RI-34. The sequence goes on along the minus strand of CAMBYA010000094.1, from coordinate 7,296 downwards.
CCAGGGTATCGGCGCCGGCTTTATCCCGTCGATCCTCAACACCGAGGTGATCGACGAGGTGCTGACCATCGGCAACGAGACCGCCTTCGCCTATGCCCGCGAACTGGCGGCGACCGAAGGCATCCCGGTCGGCATTTCCTCGGGCGCGGCGGTCGCTGCGGCCGTGGAGATCGGAACGCGGCCGGAGATGGCGGGCAAGAACATCGTCATCATCATCCCGTCCTTCGCCGAACGCTACCTGTCGACCCAGCTGTTCGAAGGGCTTTGATGGATTTCAGCGACGACCAGATCGAGCGCTATGCCCGTCATATCATCCTGAAGGAGATCGGCGGCGCCGGGCAGCAGAGGCTGCTGGCGGCGAAGGTGCTGGTGGTCGGCGCGGGCGGCCTTGGCTCGCCGCTGCTGATGTATCTTGCGGCGGCGGGCGTCGGCACGCTGGGGATCGTCGACGACGACACGGTCAGCCTGTCGAACCTGCAGCGGCAGATCCTGCACCACACCGCGGACATCGGCCGGCCCAAGACGGCGAGCGCGGCGGGGTCGATCGCCGCGCTCAATCCGGACGTGACGGTGGTGGCGCACGAGGAGCGGCTGACTGCCGCCAATGCGATCGCGCTGGTCTCGGCCTATGACCTGGTCGCCGATGGCAGCGACAATTTCGAGACCCGCTTCCTGGTCAACGACGCCTGCTACCTGGCGAAGGTGCCGCTGGTCTCGGCGGCCATCGGCCAGTTCGAGGGCCAGCTGTCGACCTACCGCGCCTTCGAGGACGCTAACCCCTGCTATCGCTGCGTCTTCCCGGAGCGGCCGCCTCCCGGCACCGTGCCGAGTTGCGCCGAGGCGGGCGTGATCGGCGCGCTGGCCGGCGTGATGGGATCGCTGCAGGCCGTCGAGGTGATCAAGGAGATCACCGGCATCGGCCAGTCCATGGCCGGACGCCTGACCATCTACGACGCCCTCGACGCGCGCTTCCGCACCCTGAAGCTGCGCCGCGACCCCGGCTGCGCCCTGTGCGGCGAGCACGCCACGATTCACGACCTGACGGCCCACGCGGCATGAGCGGCATCGACAAGCTCTCGCTCGTCATCCACTCGGGCGACTATTCCCGCATGCATTACGCGCTGGTGATGGCGAGCGCGGCGGCGGCGATCGGCAAGCCGGTCACTATTCTGTTCGCCGGCACGTCGGTCCAAGCGCTCGCGAAGACCTGGCGCATGCCCGACGAGGACCACCGGGTGAAAGCCCTTCGCGTCGCCGGCTTCGAGGAGCTGCTGACCGCCTGCCGCGACCTGGGCGCCCGCCTGCTGGCCTGCGAGACAGCGCTGGCGCTCGCCGAGTTGAAGCCAGCACAGTTGCGCGGCGACCTGAACCTCGAAATCGCGGGCGCGGTAACGTTCCTTGGCGACGCGTCTGCTACCAGCCAGATTGTTTTCGTGTAGGGATGGCCAAATAAATGCTATCATTGACATCAATGATAGCAGGAGTTGTCTATGGGCACCGTGACCATTCGCAACCTGGATGACGACGTCATCAAAGAGATCGGCGTGCAGGCTGCCGAGAACGGCGTCTCCCGGGAAGAGGAGTTGCGGCGGATCATCATACGCGCCGCGCGGGTGCGCAGTGGCGACGTCTGGGCGCGGCTTGCGAAGCATCGCGAGAAGACCCGTGGCACCCAACAGACCGATAGCGTCGAGATTATCCGCGAAATGCGGGATTCGCGTTGATGGATGTTGCGGTTGTCGACGCCAGTGTCGCGATCAAATGGACCATCGAAGAAGACCATAGCGAGGAGGCACTGCGTCTCGCCTCCTCGGCGTTGCTGATCGCTCCCAGGCTGATGTTGACCGAGTGCGCCAACATCCTCTGGCGCAAATCGCGTCTGGGACAGATCACAGCCGATGACGCGATAGCCTGGCACGCGGACCTGGCATTGCTGCCGATCGACTATCTCGATGATCATGCCCTTTTGCCGGAGGCGCTCGCATTGGCAGTCGCCCTGGACCACGCCATACACGACTGCCTCTATGCAGCTGCATCTATACAAAGCGGAGCGCCCTTCGTCACCGCCGACAGTCGGCTATACCGCAAACTGGTCGAGAGTCGCGCCCTTCGCGTTGCACCAGTCCTGCTCGGCGAGTTGAAGGTCTAAAGGAGCCCTTCCAGCACGCGGTCGGGCGGGGCGTGGCCGTCGACGAAGGTCTTGATGTTGATGATGACCTTCTCGCCCATGTCGATGCGGCCTTCGAGCGTGGCCGAGCCCATGTGTGGCAGCAGCACCACGTTGTCCATGGCGAGCAGCTTGGGATTCACCGCAGGCTCATGCTCGAACACATCGAGGCCGGCGCCGGCCAGCTCCTTGTTGCGCAGCATGCGAATCAGCGCGTTCTCGTCGATCACCTCGCCGCGCGCGGTGTTGACGATGTACGCGTGGGGCCGCAGCAGCGCGAGGCGCCGGGCCGACAGCAGGTGGAAGGTGGCCGGCGTGTGCGGGCAGTTCACCGAGACGATGTCCATGCGCGCCAGCATCTGGTCGAGGCTTTCCCAGTAGGTGGCCTCAAGTTCGCGCTCGGTCTCCTCGTGCACCCGGTTGCGGTTGTGGTAGTGAATCTGCATGCCGAACGCCTTGGCGCGGCGGGCCACGGCCGAGCCGATACGCCCCATACCGATGATGCCGAGGCGCTTGCCCCAGATGCGGTGGCCCAGCATGCCGGTCGGCGACCAGCCCTTCCAGTCGCCGTCGCGCAGATGGCGCTCGCCTTCCGACAGGCGCCGCGGCACGGCGAGCATCAGCGCCAGGGTCATGTCGGCGGTGTCCTCGGTGAGCACACCGGGCGTGTTGGTCACCGTGATGCCCCGCTGGCGGGCGGTGGCCAGGTCGATGTGGTCGACGCCGGTGCCGAAATTGGCGATCAGCCGAAGGTCCGGATTGGCCTGCACCAGCACGCCCGCGTCGATCCGGTCGGTGACGGTCGGCACCAGCACGCCCGCCTCCTTGGCGGCGGCGATCAGGTCGGCCTGGCTGAACGGCTTGTCGTCCAGGTTGAGGCGGACGTCGAACAACTCCATCAGCCGCGTCTCGATCGGATCGGGCAGCTTGCGGGTGACGATGACCTTGGTCTTCCTGTACGGCATCGAGGCACCCTCCACGGCGATGGAAACGGTCGGAAATCGAGGGATTCAGGCCCCTTCCCTCCGGCTGTGTCTAGCAGATGTACCCTTCGGTTTCAAACCTGCAAGGGCGGCGCCACCCTTGCCTGCTTGACCGAGTCGCGGGGGCGTCATAAACCTGTGGACGTCCATAGGGATAGGCAGGCCATACGCGTGAAAACCGTTGCGAGACTCCTGATCGGGCTGTACCTCGTGGCCGCCTTTCCTGCCGCGTCCGCATGGGCGCAGGCCGATGAGGAAGAAGCCGGCACGGGCGGAGTCACCGGACTGCCCCTGCCCCGCTTCGTCACCCTGTCGTCGGGCAAGATCAACATGCGCGTCGGCCCGGGCAGCCGCTATCCGATCGAGTGGGTCTATACCCGCCGCGGCATGCCGGTGGAGATCGTCGCCGAGTACGAGCTTTGGCGGAAGGTGCGCGACGTGGACGGCACCGAAGGCTGGGTGCTCAAGCACATGGTGTCGTCGAAGCGCGGCGCCATCGTCACCGTGGCCGTCGCCACCCTGCGACGCGAGCCCGAGGACACCGCTCCGCCGGTGCTCTACGCCAAGAAAGGCGTGCAGGGGGTGCTCGACGAATGCCGCAAGGAATGGTGCGAGCTGGTGGTGGACGGATCCAAGGGATGGCTGCGCAAGTCGAGCCTCTGGGGCGCCTATCCGGCCGAGATCTTCAAGGAATAGGGCCTACTCGTCCGGCAATACCAGATTCGGCAGCAGCGGCCGGATCACCTCGTGCAGCGCCGCGCGCTGGACGGCCGGCGGCCAGGCGTCCCGGTCGAATGCGGCCTGCACCGCGACGCCGTAGATCGCCGTCATGATCCGCCGCGAGAGGCTGCGCGCGTCGGACTGCGGACAGCCCAGGCCGGTGAGCATCTCCTCGATCATCCGAGTCGTCTCGCCGGAATAGTGCCGTTGCACCGCCGCCAGTTCGGGATCGAACAGCGCCTCGGCCCAGAAACACAGCCACAGCACCCAGTCATCCCAGCTCTCGGCGCTCAGCGGCAGGATCGGATCGATCGACGCGAGCATGGTGCGCTGATCGGCCTCGGGCGGCGGCGTGCGGCGCCGCAACGCCCGGTCGAGGACGAAGCGGTAGGTCTCGATCAGGATCGCCTTCCGGTTGTCGAAATAGTGGCTGATCGCCGTGGTGCTGCAGCCCATCTCGGCGGCCAGATTGCGGAAGGTGATGGCTGAAATGCCGCGCTCGGCGACGAGCTTCGCCGCGGCTTTCGTCACGTCCGCGCGGCGCTGGTCCTGGTCGATGTCTAGCGGCACATTCCCGTTCCGTGAAGGAAATAAAATGGATGTTGTACAACATCCGTCTCATGATATCGTCGATCATGCCGTTTAGCACGTTTCCGCGCGCGCCTTAAACGCGGCAATGGGGTAAGATGGCGCGAACGGGGAAGCGATGAATCTGGACCAAGTCGCGAGCATTGGCGATCTGCGCCTCCTTGCGCGCCGCCGCATTCCGGCGCCAGTATTCGACTGGCTCGACGGCGGGGCGTTCGAAAGCGAGACGCTGAAGGCCAACGTGGAGGATTTCCGCACGCTGCGGCTGCGCCAGCGGGTGATGAGGGACATCAGCACCCGAGAACTCTCGACGACGGCGCTGGGCCAGACGCTCGCCATGCCAGTCATCATCTCGCCGACCGGCATGAGCGGCATGGTCCCAGGCGGTGACGAGGGCGAGCTGATGGCCGCACGGGCCGCCAGGGCGGCCGGCATTCCGTTCACTCTGGGCATGATGGCGATCAAGTCCATCGAGGACCTGAAGCGCGAGCAGGACAGTTTCTGGTTCCAGATCTGCATGCTGACGGACCGCGAACTGATGCGCGCGATGGTGGACCGCGCGCGCCATGCGGGCTGCCCGGTGCTGGTGCTGACCATGACCTGGCCGCTGCTGTCCCAGATGAACCGGTCGGTGCGCGGCCGCCACGCCCGCCTGCCGCCGCGATATACGCCGGGCAGCGTCATGACCTATGCGCGGCGTCCGCGCTGGGCGCTGAAGACGCTGGGCGCAATGCCGATCCGGTTCGGCAACTTTGTGCCGCACATGGCCCAGCCCGAAATCGCCAACATCGTGACCATGCTGGACGCGTCCGCCACCTGGAAGGACGTGGAATGGCTGCGCGGCATCTGGCCGGGCAAGCTGCTGGTCAAGGGCGTGATGGACCCGGAGGACGCGCAACTTGCAGTCGCCGCAGGCGCCGACGGCATCAGCGTGTCCAACCATGGCGGCAACATGCTGGACTCCTCGAGTTCCACCATCGCGGCATTGCCCGACGTGGTCGAGGCGGTCGGCGACCGCGCGGAGGTGCTGCTGGACGGCGGCATTCGCAGCGGCCAGGACGTGCTCAAGGCCATGGCGCTGGGCGCCAGGGCCTGCCTGATCGGCCGCGCCCATCTCTACGGCCTGGGCGCCGCCGGCGAGGCCGGCGTGTCCAAGGCGCTCGACATCATCCGCAAGGAACTGGACATCAGCGCGGGGCTGTCCGGCCTTTCACGGGTTTCGGACGCCTCGCCGGCGAACCTTTGCTGACACAACGGGGAGAACGACGATGAAAATGCTGACGCCGATCAAGCTGGGACCCATCGAACTCCGGAACCGGGTGGTCTCGACCGCCCATGCGGCCTACACCGACTTCTGGCAGGCCGGCAACACCGGCGAGCGCTACATGGCATATCAGGAGCGCCGGTCCGAGGGCGGCACGGGCCTGATCATCCTGACGGCCATGCATGTTCACCATTCCAGCCAGATTCCCGGCCATTTCGTCTACGAACCCGAGGACATCGCCAGGAAGTACCAGCAGATGAGCACGCGCGTGCACAAGCACGGCGCCAAGATCATCCAGCAACTGTTCCATTTCGGCGTGCAGCAGAAATCGGACCCGCGTGACGACTGGACGCCGCTGTGGGGCTTTTCCGGCACCACGTCGCTGGCTGGCGAGGTGTCGCACAAGATGAGCGACGCCGAGGTCGAGGAGGTGATCGACGCATTCGCCCGCACGGCGAAGATCGTGGTCGACAACGGCCTCGACGGCGTCGAACTCCACGGGACCCACGGCTACCTGATCCAGCAGTCGTTCACGCCGCGCGCCAACCGCCGCGACGACAGATGGGGCGAGCACCTGTACTTCGTGAAGACGCTGGCCCAGCGCGTCCGCGACGCCATCGGTCCCGACAAGGCCATGGGCTTCCGCATTTCGGTCGACGACTTCATCAAGCCGGAAGATGGCGGCGTGGGGATCGACCGTCTGGCCGAGATCGCCAACGAGGTGGTCGGGACCGGGTTGTTCGACTACCTCAACCATTCCGAGGGCTCGGGCGGCGTCGACTATGCCCGGGCGATCGGCTCCTATCGCCACACCTTCGGCGAGTGGCTGCCACTGACCCGAAACTTGCGCGAGGCGATCGGCGCCAGGGTGCCGGTAGTCGGTGTCGGCAAGATCCCGACGCCGGACCTGGCCGAGCGCGCGCTGCAGGCCGGCGACTGCGACCTCGTGGGCATGACTCGCGCCCAGATCGCCGATCCGGACCTGGTGAAGAAGCTTTGGCATGGCATCGGCCACCGCATCCGCACCTGCACCGGCTCGAACCAGGGCTGCTATGACCGCGCACGCTATCCGATCACCTGCTTCCATAACCCGGAAGTGGGCGAGGAGAACCGCTTCAGGAAACTCGACGTGCCGATCGACGCGCCCAAGCGGGTGCTGGTCGTGGGCGGCGGCCCGGCCGGCATCAAGGCGGCCGAGATTGCCGCTCGGCGCGGCCACGACGTGACTCTGGTCGAGGCCGGCTCGCGTCTTGGCGGAAGGCTGAACCTGGTGTCGCCCATGGGCGACGCCGCCAACCTGCTGACTTCGGTGAACTGGATCGAGCAGGAGCTGTCGCTCCTGCCGGTCAGGATCCTGCTGCAGACTCTGGCGGACGAAGCCTTTGTTCGCGACTTCAAGCCGGACGCGATCATCATGGCGACGGGCGCCGTATCGACCAGCGAGCTGGGCGCCGAAAGCGACGGCTCGATCCCGGTCATCTCGTCAGACGCCGCCGCCCAGGGCCTTTTCAACGAGGTCAAGTTCGACCTGAACGGCACGCGGGCGCTCATGGTCGACGTGCGCGCCAACTATG
>CAMBYA010000093.1 GCA_945872035.1 Rhizobium sp. Q54 | reverse complement strand
CGGCAAGTGGTTCGCGCTGCACGGCACCAATTCGGTGCTGCGTTTCGTCGAGGGCGGCGTGGCGACGCCGCGCGAGGCGCCGCGCTTCATGGAGATGATCGGCAGCCAGTTCATCGCCCACCCGCCGCTGCAGGACTTCCAGGTCACTGTCACGCCGGGCGAGGAGAACCATCCGCTGGTCAAGGGCATCGACAGCTTCACCATCAACGACGAGATCTACTGCGCCGAGTATTACGGCGACAACCGGGTGCTGCTCGAGACCCACTGGCACGGCAAGTGCGACGGCTTCATCGAGGGCGACTGGACCGGGGGCACCGGCCGCCACTACATGCTCTACACCAAGCAGCAGGGCGCCGGCGAAGTGGTGTACTGCGCCCTCGGCCACTGCCGCGGCAAGTTCGACATGATCCCGATCATGGACGAATGGCCAACGGTGGACCGCTGCGCCTGGGACCAGCCGGTGTTCTACGAAATCCTGCGCCGGGGAATCCGATATTGCGCGGGTGAGTTGGCGTAAGCTCGCCTAGGCCCTTCGCTCACGATGTCGGCCCATGGCTCGCCGGATCAACCTTGCGGTATTCCGTTGCACACTCTCACCAAGATAGCCTTCACCGCCATGTTGCGGTGCTGAGGAAAGTTGGCCGAGCCTCGCCATACGTTGGATTGATGCCAGCGCGAACGTCGATTCCACGCTGACTTCCGTAAGAGCATGGTCGAATAGCGTCTGTGCCGTGGATGGATCGGCCTCGAAAAGCTCAAATCCGCGCTCGAACTCTGACCGAAGAGGTTCGGCCACCATGTTCACAGCGCCTCTGATTGTCTCGATATCGACGCCGCCGATATAGGCTGTTACATTGCCACGGATAAGCTCATCGGGATCAGTAGCCAGCTTTAGAACCTCCGCCGCTTGCCCCGGGCTCAATTGATCCGCGTTGTTGAGCACTACCTGCATCAGGGCTTTTCTCGCCCAGCAGTCAGGGTCGTATACGAACTCGAGCGCAGCATCCAGGGCACCGAACGACTTTTCAAACAGCCACTCGCATATGAACAGCCCTCTCCGCCGCACAAGGGGATCAGCTTCGCGGAGCAGCGAAACAAGCATCTCTGTATTTTCGGGGATGAACCTGGCTACTGCCTGGGAGACTCGATCGTTCGGGTCGTCGTCTAGCTCATCATCGCCTACGGCCGACTGATTTTCGTCGTCGTCCAGATCGAAAGTGCAAAGCCACGCGTAAAACTCTTCGGTCCAAGGCATTTATTTCAGCAACACGTTGCTGCGATAATTGGGTTCTAAGCGTGCGGAGTATACCGCCTGCGATAGCCGCGTGGCCAGCGCAAGTATCGCTTGTCCAGTTCGATACGATTGTTGAAACATTCCCGGCGTGTGCTATGTATCGATGAATGTCGATACATGAGAGGCGTCCATGCGTGTTCAGATCAAGAAATGGGGTAACAGCGCCTCGGTGCGGATACCCGCGTCGGTGATGGCCGCTGCATCGCTTCAGGTCGATCAGGCGGTGGAAGTGCGCGAGGAAGGCGGGCGGATCGTGATCGAACCCGTTCGCGCGCCGGTCTACGAGCTTGACGACTTGCTGGCCGGGATGACCCCTGACACCTTCCCCGATGACGTGGATTTCGGTGCGCCAGTCGGGAAAGAGGTCTGGTAGTGGCCGCGTGGGTGCCTGACGGCGGTGATATCGTCTGGCTGCATTTCGACCCGCAAGCCGGACACGAACAGGCCGGACACCGCCCTGCCTTGGTGCTTTCGCCGGCGCGTTACAATGGTGTCCGCGGCATGATGCTCTGCTGTCCCATGACCTCGCGGATCAAGGGCTATGTCTTCGAGGTAGTGGTCAGCCACAATCCTCCGAGCGTGGTCCTCGCAGATCAGATCAAAAGCGTAGACTGGCGGGCGCGCAAGGCGACTCACAAGGGCCGGGTGAGCGCCGAAGTGCTGGCCGAGGTGCGCGCCAAGATCAGGGCGCTTCTGCAGGTCTAACCTGATACTCGTGGTGATCCCGCGTTATCCCGCCATCTGACGCTGAAAATCCCCCAGGTCGAAATAGTCCTTCCACTCATAGATCTCGCCGTTCCGGATCCGGAAGATGCCCATCAGCGGGATGGCGATCTTCTTGCCGCCCATGGTCATGCGGTCGACCCGTTCGGTCATCACCACCTCGCCGTTCTCGGCGATGGCGAGCAGCTCCCAGTTCACGTCGGTCAGCGGGCCCATGGCCTTCAGCATGGCGCGGGACGCTTCGCGGCCGGTGACCGGCGCCATCGGCACATTGTGGTAGAAGATGTCCTCGGACATCATGTCGCAGGCCTTGTCGATGTCGTTCTCGTTCCAGGCGGCGATGAAGTCCTTGATGATTTGGGTGTTGCTCATTCGATCCTCCCCGTGAATTGCATTCCTCGGCCTTCTTAGCATATGTTTGGTGACCATAAGTTTGAAGATTTCGTTCATTCCTCAGGGGAGACGGGCATGACCAATACATTGATGAACCGGGTGTCGCGCGACCAGCTGTCGCCCGAGCAGCAGGCCGGCTGGGACCGCTCGAAGGCGATCTGCGAGGAAACCACCATCCTCGAGGTGTTCGCCAATTCGCCCAAGGCGTCGAAGATGTTCGGCCAGCACTTCTACAAGGAGCTGTTCTTCGAGGGCGACGTGCCGCGCCGCTACAAGGAGCTGGTGCGCTACCGCCTGTCGCTGATCCATGGCTGCCACTACTGCAACCTGAACAACCGCGCGTCGTCGAAGGAAGCCGGCTTGACCGAGGCCGAGCTCGACGCCATGGAGGACTACGAGAACGGCCCGTTCTCCGGCGCCGACAAGGCCGCCATCGCGCTGGCCGAGCAGCTCGCGCTGACCAACATGGGCGGGTCGCTGACACCGGCGCTCTATGCCCGCCTGAAGGAGCACTTCACCGACGGCGACATCGTCGAGCTGTCCATGGTCGGCGCCATCCTCGGCGGCATGAACAAGATGGCCTTCGTGCTCGACCTGGTCGCCAAGGAGGAATACTGCCCCTTCGTGCCCCAGCGCGCCGCGGAGTAGACCGCTACTTTTTCCTCATCAAGGGCAGTCGCGGCGATTCCGCTACTGCGCAAAACACCTATTTCACCGCGTCCCTGAGCTTGTCGAAGGGCCTTGCATGAACGCCGATGCGAGGCCCTTCGACAAGCTCAGGGAAACGGATATCTTGATGCCTGCATCAGCACCACCGCGGAGCCGGATATTCACGCCAGTCATGATCCCGACCGTCTGCCCGTCCTGAAGCTTGCGCTCCGGGTCTATCGCCGTACAGGGCGGGCGCTGCCGCTACTCGCGCGGTTCGCCGTCATGCCGTTCGTGCTGCTGCTGATCGTCGAAGGCGGCTTCCGGCACGCGGCGCATATCGCCGAGACATGGGTCGACGTCACTATCCTGGACAGCCTGATGACCGTGCTGGGCGCCGCGATCCTCACGCCGCTCAGCGTCGCCGCCTATCGGCTGTTCACGTTCGGGCGCGAGGTGGTACGGGCCGACGCGGTCGACGATTTCCCGCCCGGCACGGTCGCCGTGCTCGCCCTGTCCGTCGTGTTCGCGGTCGCGCTGCTGCCCTTCGGCGACTTGCTGACGCTGATGGAGCACGAGACCGCCATGATGCCCAGCATCGCGCTCGCCTATCACGCGTTCGTCGCGGTCGGCTCGTTGCTCGCCGTCCTGCTGGCGGTCAGGCTGGTGTTCCTGTTCAACCACGCGATCCTGGGCCGGGACCTCAACATCAGCCTGGCGTGGCGTCAGACCGGCGGCAATGGATGGCGCATGTTCGGCCTGCTGCTGCTGGCGCAATTGCCGGCGGCGGTTTTGATGCTGGCGGTGAAGGAACTGGTGCTGGCGCCGATGGGCGGCGAGATCGACTTCGGCGCCTGGGATGCGTGGGCCGGCCTGCTCGGCGTGGTGTTGTGCGCCATGCTGGTCGACATCCTGCTGGTGGCCGCGGCCACCTTCGCCTATGGCCACATCACCGGCTTCCCGCTGGCCGGCGGGCGCGGCGATCCGCCGCCGCAGCCCTCGCTGCCGTTCGACGCGCCGCTCTAGGTTTTTCGGTCGCGGCTTTCGGGCGGCAAGGCGTTGCCGCCTCGCCTGAAAGCGCTTCAGCGCGGCATCCGCAGGATCGGCTTGATGGTCCGGCCTTCCAGGCTGTCGGCGACCGCCTCGTTGATCTGGTCAAGCTCGTAGAACGTCACCAGCCGGTCGATCGGCAGCAGCCCGTCCTGGAACAGCTCCACGAGATGCGGGATGAATGCGTCGATCTGGCTTTCGCCCTCGATCAGGCCGCGGATACGGATGCCCTTGCCCAGCAGGTTGCCGAGGTCGATGGAGGCGATGCTGCCCGGCGGCGGCGCGCCGATAAGGCCGCAGGTGCCGCGCGGCGCGAGGCAGGCCACTGCCTGCTCGAACACCGCGGGAATGCCGGTGCATTCGAGCGTATGCAGCGCGCCCACGCCGGTCAGCCGCATGATCTCGGCGACCGCGTCGGTGGCCGTCGGGTCGATGGCGTGATGGGCGCCCAGGCTCAGCGCCATGTCGCGGCGGGCGGCGACCGGGTCGACGGCGATGATCGGCTCGCAGCCGATCAGATTGGCGGCCATGATCGCCGACAGGCCGACGGTGCCCGCGCCGAAGATCACCAGCGCCTCGCCGGGCAGCGGCTCCAGCCCGTTCATCACCGAACCCGCGCCGGTCTGCACGCCGCAGCCCAGCGGCCCCAGCAGTTCCAGCGGCGCGTCCTGGCGCACCTTGACCACGTTGATCTGGTTGGCGAGCGCGTGGCTGGCGAAGGACGACTGGCTGAAGAAGTTGCCGAACAGCTTCTCGCCGCCCCGCGTCAGCGTCGGGGAGCCGTCGGGCCGCCGGCCGCTGGCGTTGTGGGCGCCGAAGTGGTGGCAGTAATAGGGCGCGCCCGCGTCGCAGCTCGCGCAGGTGCCGCAGGACCCGAAGGACAGCACCACGTGGTCGCCCGGCCGCACCTTCCTGACGTCAGACCCGACCGCCTCGACGACACCGGCGCCCTCGTGCCCCAGCACGGCGGGGCGTGGCATCAGGTCGCGGAAAAAAATGTCGGTGTGACAGACCCCGGTGGCGACCAGACGCACCAGCACCTCGTCGGGGCGTGGATCGTCCAGGTCGATTTGCTCGATGGTGAAGGGCTTGTCCGGCCCCTGTGCGATGGCGGCGGTGATCTTCATGCAGCGTTTGCCCCGTCTCTCGCCCCGTCTATATGGCGTCGCCAATGGATAGCACGCGGCCATGTGGCTTGACTGCCTTTTTGCGCGGCCATAGCGTCGGTGGCGAGGCTATGGGAGCCTGAAATGGGGAGAAGAGCATGGATGCCATAGCGGGCGCGCCGGGCGACCGGTCCCTTGCCAGCGTGGAGGTTCAGGAGAACCCCTACGAGTATTACGACGTGCTGCGCGAGCAGGCGCCGGTCTATTACGACCCGATTCTCAAGATCTACATCGTCAGCCGCTACGACCTGCTGATGGAGGCGATCCGCAACACCGACGTGTTCTCCAACATTGGCAGCCAGGCGCCCGCCGAGATGCGCGCGCCGCCGCCCGAGGTCAGGGAGATCGAGAAGCGCGGCTGGCCCAAGGTCAACACCATGGTGACCAACGACCCGCCCAGCCACACGCGCTACCGCAAGATGGTGGATTACGCGTTCACGCCGAGGCGCGTGCGGGCGATGAAGCCCTACATGGACGAGATCGCCAACATGCTGATCGATGGCTTCATCGATCGCGGGCAAGTGGAGCTGATCCACGAGTTCGCCGTGCCGGTGCCGCTGTTCGTCATCGCCGACCAGCTCGGCGTGCCGCGCTCGGACGCGCCGAAGTTCAAGATCTGGTCTGACGCCTCGGTCGCCCCGCTAGGCCTGATGCTGACCGACGAGGAGTGGATCGACAGCGCCACCAAGCTGCTGGAGTTCCAGAAATACTTCGTCGATGCCCTCGATCAGCGCCGTGCAGCGCCGCGCGACGACCTGCTGTCGGCGCTGCTCGAGGTCCGCGACGATGACGGCAAGCCGCTCGACAATGGCGAGCTGCTGTCGATCATCTCGCAGGTGCTTGTGGCCGGCAACGAGACCACGACCAACTCCATCGCCGCCGGCATGACCCTGCTGATCGACAACCCGGACCAGCAGCGCTTGCTGCGCGAGGATCCGTCGCGCATTCCTACGTTCGTCGAGGAGACGCTGCGCCTCGAGTCCGCGGTGCAGGGCCTGTTCCGGATCGTGAAGCAGGACACCGAGCTGGGCGGCTATGCCATACCGAAAGGCGCGCGGGTCATGCTGCGCTACGCGGCGGCCAACCGGGACGGCGCCAAGTTCGCCTGTCCGCACCAGCTCGACGTCGAGCGCGGCAACGCCGGCGCCCATCTGGCGTTCGGCGCGGGCATCCATCACTGCCTGGGCGCCCAGCTTGCCCGCTACGAGATGATCGCCTCGTTCGAGGCGCTTCTCGCGCGGCTCGACAACCTGGCCTATGCGCCGGCCGGCAACAGCTTCGAGCACCACCCGCATCTGTGCCTGCGCGGCTTGAAGCAGCTCCGGATCACATTCGACAGGAAGGGATAAGGATTTGAAAGCCGCCGTCTTCCACGAGGTAGGCAAGCCTCTCGCCATCGAGACCATCCCCGATCCGGCGCCGCAGGCCGGCGAGGCGGTGATTCGAGTCCGGCATTGCGGTGTCTGCGGCACCGATCTGCACGCCACCGAGGACCACGGCCGCAAGTCCGGCGGCATGGTGATGGGCCACGAGTTCTGCGGCGAGATCGTCGCTCTCGGCAAGGACACGCCGCCCGGCTGGAAGGAAGGCGACCGGTTGACGGCGCTGCCGTTCATCGGCTGTGGCAAATGCGCCGCGTGCCTGCTCGGCAAGCCGTGGCAGTGCGCCACCAGGCTGATCATCGGCTTGGGCGACGTGGGCGGCGGTTTCGCCGAATACACACGCGTGCATCTGAATTCGGCCGTCCGCCTGCCCGATTCGGTGAGCTGGAAGGCCGGTGCGCTGACCGAGCCGCTGGCGGTGTCGCTGCACGGCGTGCGCGCCATCGGCAACGGCCTGGCCGGCAAGAACGTGCTGGTGATCGGCGCCGGACCCATCGGCTTGACCACGACCCTATGGTGCAGCTTCTTTGGCGCGCGACATGTCATCGTCAGCGAGCTGGATCCGGGCAGGGCGCAGATGGCGCTGCGCTACGGCGCCACGGGCCTGGTCGACGCCACCGGCGACATTGGAGCCCAGTTCCGCGAGCTGACAGGCGCGGCGCCGGAGCTGATCATGGAGTGCGTCGGCGTGCCCGGCATGATCGCCAAATGTACCGAGCTGGCGCCCTATGGCGGCGAGATCATCGTCGTTGGCTTCTGCGCCCAGCCGGACACTTTCATGCCGGCGTTCGCCATGGCCAAGGAACTGTCGATGAAGTTCGTCATCGCCCAGGACAAGTCCGACTTCCAGTTCGTCGTCGACATGCTCGGCGCCGGCCGCATCGACGTGGAAGGGCTGGTGACCGACGTGCTGACCTTCGAGCAGTTCCCGGCCGCGTTCGAGGCGCTGCGCAAGCCCACCAGCCAGTGCAAGATCCTGCTGGCGCCCTGAACCGAGGGAAAATACCATGCGCGAGAACAGCCTGAAGACCCTCTGGTCGCAGGGGAAGGCGGCCACCAACTGCTGGATCGCTTCCGACAGTGCCTATGTGGCCGAGGCCATGGCCAGCCAGGGTTGGGACACCCTGACCATCGACATGCAGCACGGGCTGATCGGCGTCACCGAGATGCACGCCATGCTGACGGCGGTGTCCGGCTATCCGGTCACGCCGCTGGTCCGTGTGCCGTGGAACGAGCCCGGCGTGATCATGAAGGCGCTCGACGCCGGCGCCTATGGCGTGATCTGCCCGATGATCAACAGCCGCGAGGAATGCGAGCGCTTCGTCGGTGCCTGCCGCTATGCCCCGGACGGCTACCGCAGCGTCGGCCCCAACCGGGCCATCCTCTATGGCGGCCCGGACTACATGAAGAAGGCCAACGAGATTTTGCTGACCTTCGCCATGATCGAGACGAAGGAAGCCCTCGGAAACCTCGAGGATATCTGCGGCACGCCAG
>CAMBYA010000092.1 GCA_945872035.1 Rhizobium sp. Q54 | reverse complement strand
TCGGCCTCCGCCGAACGGCCATGTTCCGCGGCGCGCCTCTTCAGGGCCTTGACGACCTGATCGTTGACGTTTCGAACGGTGAGCTGAGCCATCAATTTGCCTTCACTGACACGCCTTCAATGCAGGCAATATAGGCTCGTTGTCTTGATATGCCAATGCTCCAGCACTTTCCTCCAACAGCACTCCGCCTCCGGTAACGGGGGCAGTTTGCGAAACCATGCCGTTAGCGAGCCGCATGTCGGGGTGGCGGCCCTGGGGCACGTCGATACTCGCGCTCGCCGGTCTTGGGCGAAGAATGCCTGATTGAAGCGCCTGGATCGCCGGAGTCATTCACGCTTTCAATGAATCGCGATAAGCTTCCGCATCCGGGGGGATGGGCCGGCCCGGGGGGAGGGACTTCGCATGGGTCGGAGATCAGCGGCAATTCTGGCGTTCACGTGTATTGGCGTGCTGGCGGCCTGCGGCGAGGCGCAGACCTCGGGCGACCCCGCGGCCGCGTCGGCGGCAGGGCCTGCGACACAGCCCGCAGGTCAGACCTCGGCCACGGCCCCGGATGCCGGCCAACCGTCCCCCGGCGCTGGACCGGCGCGGAAGCCGGGCGGCGGCCTTGTTGCCGAGGAATCCGGCCTGGAAGGCAACCTGTCCATCCAGATCAGATGGAAGTCGGAGATCGTCACCGGGAACCCCAACGAGGGCGTGATGACGCAGACCTACAACCGTGTCGCGGAACTGCTTTGCCCCGTCACCTCCAGCGGCGAATCCGCGTCCTCCTACTTCGCCACCTACGACAACCCCAACAGCAGCGATCCATTCGCCGCGACCGGTTCCTATCAGCCGTGGTTCAACGAGGACTGCACCGGGAGCCTCAAGATCGATGACACCTACCATCTGGACGATCCGACGATCGTCGGCCCGGAGCCGGTCGTCCACACCTCCGGAACCCGCCCGCTCAGCACCGGCGACACGCCGCTCACGGTCGAGACCGACCTGAACCGCGCGCGCACCCGCTACATGTTCCTCTCGCCCAGCACGGGCGGATTCCAGCAGCATGAAGCCCCCGGCTATCCGGCCAAGCTCGTCACCGCGTCCGCGGCGCCCATGGCCGTCATGGATTTTACGCTGGAGGGGCCCATCGGCGGCGGCAAGCGTGAGGTCGCGGTCCAGGGCGGCATGCTTTACGTCGATTGGACGTTCACGCGGGGGCGCCACAAGCGCTAGCGAAGGCGCACTGTCCGGGTGTTCTGGCCCGGCTCCGGCTCGAACAGCGCCATGCCCTCGATGACCGGGGTCGCATTCGACGTTGCGCACGGTGCCCGCGCCTGTCAGAACCCGCCATCCATCACGGAGGCACCCATGGCCGGCGACGACGATTACATCTATGATGAGGCCACGGGTGAGTGGCGTCCGGCCGGCGAGGCGGTGCCGCCCGCCGCTGTTGAAGGAATCGTGGTCCGCGACGCGGCCGGAAGCACCCTGATGGACGGAGACTCGGTCACGCTGATCAAGGACCTGAAGGTGAAGGGCACCAACACGACGCTGAAGCAGGGCACGGTGATCCGGTCGATCCGGCTCACCGCCGACCCGGACGAGATCGACTGCCGCCATGACGGGATCAAGGGCCTCGTCCTGCGCACCGAGTTCGTGCGCAAGCGCTGACCGGAGAGACGGGTCATGAGCCGACGCGACAGCCTCGCCGCCGTGGAGCGCCGGATCCGCCGCCTGGTGGTGCGGCGCGGCTGGCACATGATGAAGGCCGAAAAGCCGGAAAAGCGGGTGCTGGCCCATGGCGGCTACATGCTGCGCGATCCGGAAACCCACGCGATCGTGTTCGGTGACAAGGACTATCCGTACTGCGCCGACCTTGACGATATCGAGGCGTTCCTCGACAGCCTGGACGGAGGCGGCGAGGCCGACTAGGTGGCCGGCGGCGCGACGATTGCGTTCGCTCAATGCCGGTGCGCCGCAACAGCCGCACAATCGGTCCATAGTCCGCGGGCCGAGAGTCGAAGCCATGAATCACGTCAGCTCCATCACGCCGGTCGATCCGGCACTCGTCGAAAGGCGGGCCGCGGCGCTGCCGCGCTACACGTCCTATCCGACCGCCAACCACTTCTCGGCAGCGATCGGTCCGGCCGACTACCGGCGATGGCTGGGCGAGCTGGCCGAGGGCACGGCGCTGTCGCTCTACCTTCATATCCCGTTTTGCGACTCGCTGTGCTGGTACTGCGCCTGCAGCACCAAGGCGACGCGGCAATATGCGCCGGTGGAGCGCTATCTGGACGCGCTCGACGTCGAGATGGCGACGGTCGCCTCGCTGCTGCCGCGCAGGCACGCGGTGCGCCACATCCACTGGGGCGGCGGCTCGCCCGACATCCTTAAGCCCGAGGACATCCATCACCTGGGCGCGTCGCTGCACCGGCGGTTCCAGATCGACAAAGCGGCCGAGTTCGCCGTGGAGGTGGATCCGCGGTTGATGACGCCCGAGAAAGCCAACGCGCTGGCCGACATCGGCGTCAACCGCATTTCGGTGGGCGTGCAGGACTTCGACCCGGCGGTGCAGGCCGCCATCGGCCGGATGCAGGACTACGAGGTGACCAAGGGCGCCATCGAGATGTTCCGCGACCGCGGCGTGCGCTCGGTGAACCTGGACCTGGTCTACGGCCTGCCGCACCAGACCGAACAAACGCTGCGCGCGACCATCGACCGGGTGCTGTCGCTGGCGCCGGACCGGATCGCCGTATTCGGCTATGCGCACCTGCCGCAGCGGGTCGCCAACCAGAAGCTGATCGACGAGGCGGCGTTGCCCGGCACGGTCGAGCGTTTCGCCATGGCGCGGCTGCTGGCCCAGTTACTGGAGCGGGCAGGCTACCTGGCGCTGGGCCTCGACCATTTCGCCCGGCCGGACGACACGCTGGCCGGCGGGTCGCTCCACCGCAATTTCCAGGGCTATACGACCGACAGGACCGAAACCCTGATCGGCCTGGGCGCGTCCGCCATCGGCCGGCTACCGCAGGGCTATGTGCAGAACGCGGTGGCCGCCCACGACTACGAGGCACGGGTGGCGGAAGGGCTGGCGACGGCCCGCGGCCGGGTGCTGACCGACGACGACCGGGCGCGCGCCTTTGCCATCGAGCGGCTGATGTGCGACTTCGAATTGTCGCTGACCGAGGTGGCCTACCGTTTCGGCGAGGCGGGAAGGGCGGTGCGCGAGATCGCTGCCGCCATCGTCCACGAAAACGAGGACTGCTTCGTCGAGCCGTTGGCCGACCGGTTGCGGCTCACGCCGCGGGGCCGTCCGTTCGTGCGCAATGTCTGCGCCCGGTTCGACGCGTACCTGAACCCGCAGGGCGGCGCCAGGCACTCGCTGTCGGTGTGACGCCGTCCAGGCCCCTCCACGCCAGGGCTGCAACCGCGGGCCTCCTCGGCTGCGCTTCCGGCCCAATTCCGCGGTAGAAGCCGACTTGGTCCTGCGCTGGTTCCGGACCATATTCCTGTGACATTCGAACGGGAGACGGCGCCAGATTTTCACGATGACCGAGACAAAGACAAAGGGCCGCGCTGGCGTCATGCGGGCCGTGCTGGGGTTCGTGTTCCGCCATTGGGGACGGCAGCGCGGTCGCGCGCTGTTCATTGGCGCGACGATCTCGGCGGCGACGGCGACCGAGGTGTTCGTGCCGGTGTTCGCCGGGCAACTGATCGACGCGCTGGCAACCGGTGCGCGCGATGCGGTGCTGCCGACCTTCGCCATCATGGCCGGACTGGGCCTCGCCATGCTGGTGCTGCGACATGTGGCCTGGATGGGCGTGGTGCCGTTCACCCTGCGGCTGATGGGCGAGGTGCTGGACGATGCGTTCCGCCACGTCCAGCGGTTCTCCACCGACTGGCATGCCAACGCCTTCGCCGGCTCGACCGTGCGCAAGATCACCCGCGGCATGTGGGCGCTCGACATCCTCAACGACACGATCCTGCTGGCGCTGCTGCCATCGCTGGTGCTGCTGACCGGCACGGTACTGGTGCTCGCCTGGCATTGGCCGGTGCTGGGCCTGGTCATGGCGCTGGGCGCGGTGGCCTATGTGACGCTCACCGTGCTGCTGGCGACGCGCTGGGTGGCCCCATCCGCCACGGTGTCCAACGCCTGGGACACGCGCATCGGCGGCGTGCTGGCCGACGCGGTCGGCGCCAACGCGGTGGTGAAGGCGTTCGGCGCCGAGGAGCGCGAGGAAGCGCGGCTCGGCTGGCACGTCGCCAAGTGGCAGCGCCGGACGTGGCGCACCTGGTGGCGCGGCACCTGGTCAGGCACCAGCCAGTCGGCACTGCTGTGGGCCGTGCGCACCGGGCTGGTCGGCAGCGCATTGTGGCTCTGGTTCTCCGGCCACGCGACACCGGGTGAGGTCACCTATGTCCTGACCTCGTACTTCATCCTGCATACTTACCTGATCAATATCGGACAATATGTCAGTCATTTGCAGCGTTCCGTTAATGAGCTGGAGGAACTGGTTGAAATCCATGCCGAGCCGCTTGGCATCGACGACCTGCCGGATGCGCAGGCCATCAGCATCGCGGCAGGCGAGATCTGCTTCAGCCATGTCACGTTCCGCTATAGCGGCCACCAGACGCCGCTATACCAGGACCTGTCGGTCACCATCGCGGGGGGTGAACGGGTCGGACTGGTCGGCCATTCCGGCTCGGGCAAGACCACGTTCGTCAAGCTGATCCAGCGGCTCTATGACGTCACCGGCGGGACGGTGCTGATCGACGGGCAGGATGTGCGCCACGCCACCCAGCGGTCGTTGCGCGCGCAGATCGCCATCGTCCAGCAGGAGCCGGTGCTGTTCCATCGCAGCCTGCGCGACAACATTGCCTATGCGCGGCCCGGCGTCTCGCAGGCCGAGGTGGAACGCGCCGCGCGCCTCGCCAACGCCCATGACTTCATCGCCAGCCTGCCGCGCGGCTACGCGACCCTGGTGGGCGAGCGCGGCGTGAAGCTGTCGGGCGGCGAGCGCCAGCGGGTGGCGCTGGCTCGGGCGTTCCTCGCCGATGCGCCGATCCTGATCCTCGACGAGGCGACCTCGAGCCTGGATTCCGAATCCGAGCACCTGATCCAGCAGGCCATGGACCGGCTGATGAAGGGGCGCACCTCGATCATCATCGCCCACCGTCTGTCGACAGTGCGCACGCTCGACCGTATCCTGGTGTTCGACGGCGGCCGGATCGTCGAGGACGGCGACCACATGGCGTTGCTGGCCGACCGGAACGGGATCTACCGCCGGCTGTTCGAGCGGCAGTCCGGCCGCGAAGCGGAGCCGGCCATCCTGGTGGATGCATAATTCCGCCGACGGCGTGCCCGCCCGGTATTGCACCGTGGTATCCTCCGTCTTTTCAACGGGAGGGATTGATGGGCAACCTGATAGTCTGCTGTGACGGAACCTGGAACACACCCGGCGACAAGGAGGGCGTGGTTCCGTCGCCGACCAACGTCGTGAAGCTGTACAACGCGCTGGCGGCCGCCGACGCGGGCGGCGCGGAACAGCAACGCTACTATCATCCCGGCGTCGGTACCGAAGGTGGCCTGCTCGGCAGGCTTGCGGGCGGCGGGCTGGGCGAGGGGCTCGACCAGAACATCATGAGCGCCTATCGCTGGCTGGCGGGCAAGTACCGGCCCGGCGACCGCATCTGGCTGTTCGGCTTCAGCCGGGGCGCCTACACCGTACGCAGCCTCGGCGGCATGATCTCGCGCTGCGGCCTGCTGGATGCGTCGGGTCCCGATCTGGACGACAAGGCCATCTGGGCCATGGTGAACGAGCTGTTCGCCGCCTACCGCAACAAGAAGACCCTGGAGCCGACGGCAAAACGGCGGTTCCACAACACGCCGGACGGCGCCATGCCGAACGGCACCATGGACATCCATTTCATGGGTGTCTGGGATACGGTCGGCGCCCTCGGCGTGCCCGACGACGTGGCGCTGATCAACCTGATCGACGATCCCGCCAAGCACAGCTTCCACGACACCGCCCTCAGCCTGAAGGTCGCCCATGCGCGGCACGCCCTGGCCATTGACGAAACCCGCCAGAGCTTCATGCCGACGTTGTGGACCAACATCGAAGACCGGCCCACCGTCAAGCAGGTCTGGTTCCCCGGTGTGCACAGCGACGTGGGCGGCGGCTACGCGCATTGCGGCCTTTCAGACGGCGCCCTGAAGTGGATGATCGAGGAGGCGCAGGACCTTGGCCTCGTGTTCCGCGACAGGGTGATCGAGCAGGTGCGTCCGGATGCGCGCGGTCTGCTCCATGATTCATGCATCGGGGTGTTCGCGCGCCTGAAGACCCGCCCTCGTGAAATCCCCCGGATCGCGCAGGAGGCGGTAGCCAAGGGGCGTCTCCACAGTTCGGCGCTCGAGCGTCACCTGTATCCGCCGCTCGATCAGGGCGATTACTGGCCGACACAGGCGCCATCACCGGGAAAACCCGTACAGGTCAGCGTCTATTCGCGCGACCGCTGGAACGCGACCGGCCTGTTCCTGGAGGTGGGCAAGACCTATCGGTTCACCGCGGAGGGCGAGTGGCTCGACGGCTCGATCGCTTGCGGTCCTGCCGGAACCGCCGACGGCAGGTTCGAGGTCGGCGAGATCGTCCACCTGGCCGGCGCCCTGTTCGGCGAAGCGGAAGCGCTGTTCAAGCGGCTTACACGCAACCAGCAGGCGGATTTCTTCGGCACGCGGCGGCAAGAGGGGTTTCCGTGGTTCTCGCTGGTCGGCACAGTGGCCAATGGCTGGCGCCCCGACGACGACAGGAACACCCTGCCACACCAGACCTTCCTGATCGGCAGCGAGGCGACTTTCACCCCGCTGCTTGACGGCTACCTGCATTGCTTCGCCAATGACGCCTGGCACTTCTACGACAACAACCGCGGAAGCGTGCGTCTGACCGTCAGCCTCGCCTAGTCCGCGCGGCCTTCCGTTTCGGCCTAGGACTTGCTGGTCGCGGGCTTGACGTCGAGGAAATTGCCCTTGGCGTCGTACCGGCAATTGAAGCTCTTGGTTCGCCCGTCGCCGTCAACATATGTCCCGTTTACGGTCGACGAACCATCCGGGGCCGGCATGGCCCTGGTGGATTTCACATAGGTAGGCCGGGCGTCGAACGCCTTGGCCGCCTGGCCGCGGCAGTATGAGCCCATGTTGGCCGTGGCGACGGGCTCCGCGAATGCCGGGGCCGTAACCGCGATGGTCAGTGCGCCGGCGATGGTCAGGATGCAGGTTCGTGAAGTCATGTGCTTTCTTCTCCCCGAGTGAAACAAGGCAGACGGCACGTAGCGGAGGCATGCTTCCGCCGGATGGACTTCGGGCCGGAACCCAAAAGCGATCCGGCCGAGCGCATATATATAGTAGTCCTCCCGTAAAAGGACTCTGCCACTCGTGTCCAAGTAACTCAATGACGAATCCATGACGGAGACGAAGCCACGCGGCGCCTGAAGGCCCTGCCGTAACCCTAGGCGACCGCGCGGACAATCAGGAGGGCACCGCCGACAGCGAACGCGTCCTCCATCAGTGCCGCAGGCAGATCGCGGCGAAAGAGGGCGGCGAGGCGCTTGCGGCACTCGTAGCCACACAAGGTGCCGATCACCGCGCCGGCGATACCGAGGGCCATCCCCGCAATCGTCGCGCCGGCCGCAGCGCCAAGGGCCGCGCCGGAGAACCCGCCGGAAATCAGCCGGGCCGCGAACGCCATGGGGATCTTGCGGCTGGGCGTGACGGGCAGCTTGTCCGTGACCAGTTCCCCAAGGGCGAGAGCACAAAGCAGCCAGGGCGTCACGCTCTGGCCGAGGAAGGCGAACGAGGTTGCCAGGAGCGGCAGCCAGCCGAGATGGGCCGCCCAGGCCACGGCAGCGGGCGCGGTAAAGGTCCGCAGGCCGGAAACCATCCCGAGGAGCAGGGCGAGGAGATAGATCATGGCGGCATCCTAGCGGGCTACGCCGCCGCGGCGCCAGCTAATCCACCGGCGTTTGCTGGTGCAGGGCCAGTTCCAGTCCTCGCCGCGGCGGACGTAGACGCTGGTCGCCAGCACCGTGACGCCCTGGCTATTCCGCCGCGCCGCATAGGTGTCGAGGCTCATGGGTGCTCACGCCGGTTCAATTGACACCGCGGAACACCTGAACGCCGCAGGATCACTGTTGATCCGAAGGGCCTA
>CAMBYA010000091.1 GCA_945872035.1 Rhizobium sp. Q54 | reverse complement strand
AGGTTCACGAAGTTGGTGTAGAGGCCCAGATTGGAATTGTACTCGACCGGATTGGCCTCCATGTCCGCCACCTTGTAGGTGGTGGGGCAGGTCGGCAGCAGCATGAAGTCGAACTTCTCCCACTCGCGCGCCGCCACCCGCTCCAGCGCCTTCAGCCGGTACTGGCCCTCGAAGGCGTCGAGCGCACTGAACCGGCGGCCGCCCTGGATGATCTGGCGCACCACCGGATGCACCGCCATGGGATTGTTGTTGAAGAAGGTCTGGATCGCCGCGAGACGCTCGGCCACCCACGGGCCGTCATAGAGCAGCGCGGCGGCGTCGCGGAACGGCTGGTAGTCGAACGGCACCGCCTGACCGCCCAGGCTGGCGAGGCGCTCACAGGCCCGGTCGTAGAGGCCCGCCGCGTCCTTGTCGCCGAAGAAGTTGCGGTCCTCGCCGGCCAGCACGCCGAAGCGGAAGCCGCGAAGTGGCATCGCTTTGGGCGTCATGGTCCGGCCATAGGGATCGTCGCCGTCATTGGCCGAGGCGATGCGCCGCACCCGGCTGCCGTCGCCGACATTGAGCGCGAACACGGTGACGCAATCGAGCGACCGGCAGGCGGGCACCACACCAGCCGTGCTGAGCAGACCCTTGGTCGGCTTGACCCCGACGATGTTGTTCAGCGCCGCCGGCACCCGGCCCGATCCGGCCGTGTCGGTGCCGAGCGAGAACGACACCATGCCCGAGGCCACCGCCACCGCCGAGCCGGAGCTGGAGCCGCCGGAGATGTACTCCTGGTCGAACACGCAGCGCGGCGCGCCATAGGGCGAGCGGGTGCCGTTGAGGCCGGTGGCGAACTGGTCCAGATTGGTCTTGCCGATGACCAGGGCGCCGGCGTCGAGCAGCCGCTGCACCGCCGTGGCGTTCTCCCACGGCTGGTAGGCGTAGTCGGGACACGCCGCGGTGGTCGGCAGGCCGGCGACGTCGATGTTGTCCTTCACCGCGAACGGGATGCCGTAGAGCGGCAGGCCGTCGACGCCCTCGGGCCGCGCGGCCAGCGCCTTGGCCTTCGCCAGCGCCTCCTCGCGCGGGAACAGGCTGATCCATACCGCCTTGTCGGGCCAGGCGTCGATCCGGTCATAAACCTCGTCGATCACCGCCTCGGGCGTGGTGCGCCCGTCCCGGTAGGAAGCAATGAGGTCTTCGATCTGGAATGACGCGTGTGGCATCAGGCGGCCTTCAATACGGCAACGACCTGTCCCGCCTGCACGGGACGGCCGGGTTGACAGCGATATTCGGTGACCACACCCGCGACCGGGGCGGTGATGGCCAGCTCCATCTTCATGGATTCGACGATGACCAGAGTGTCCCCCGCCTCGACCGGCTGGCCGGCCTCGACGACCAGCTTCCAGACATTGCCGGGGACATGGGATTCGACGCCCACCGACCCTTCCGGCAGCGCGGCCTCGTCGGGAATGGCGGCGACGGTCTCCTCGCCCACATAGGTGGCGAGACCCTGCTCGGCCCAGCGCTGGCGCTCGGCCTCGAACGCGGCCTGCTGCGTCGCCTTGAAGGCGGCGATGCCGTCGGCGTTCGACTCGAGGAAATGGGTATATTCCCGCAGGCTGAAGCTGGTCTCCTCGATGTCCACCTTGTAGCGGCCATGCGGGAAATCGGCGCGGGCCTCCAGCAGCTCCTCGGCCGACACCGGGAAGAACCTGATCTGGTCGAAGAATCGCAGCAGCCACGGCACCTTGGGCTCGAACGGCTTCGGCTGGCGCCAGGTGTTCCACACCTGGATGGTGCGGCCGACCAGCTGGTAGCCGCCCGGCCCTTCCATGCCGTAGATGCACAGATAGGCGCCGCCGATGCCGACCGCGTTTTCCGGCGTCCAGGTGCGGGCCGGGTTGTATTTGGTGGTGACCAGCCGGTGGCGCGGGTCGACCGGCGTGGCGACCGGCGCGCCCAGATAGACGTCGCCCAGGCCGAGCACCATGTAGCTGGCGTCGAAGAACAGCCGGTAGACATCGTCGACGCTGTCCAGGCCGTTGATCCGCCGGATGAACTCGATGTTGGACGGGCACCACGGCGCGTCCGGCCGCACCAGCTCCATGTATTTCTGCGCCGCGAGCTGCGCCTGGTCGTCGTTCCACGACAGCGGCAGGTGGACGATCCGCGACGGCACCCGCATGTCCCTGGCGTCGGGCAGACTTAGCTCCAGCGCCTTCAGGCCGTCCAGCAGCTTGCCCAGCGGAAGGGCGATGCTGTCGTAGTGGATCTGCAGCGAGCGGATGCCGGGCGTCAGGTCGATGATGCCGGGCCAGCCTTCCGCCTCGATCGCCTGCATCAGCGCGTGGACCCGCATGCGCAGGGCTATGTCGAGCACCAGCGGGCCGTATTCCACCAGCAGGTAACGGTCACCGGCGGCGCGGTAGCACACCGGCACATTGTCCTCGGAATAGCGCTCCAGCACCGCGTCACGCCTGACAACCGCCGGAGCGACCACGCGCGGCGCGGCGGTCAGGTTCATGATCGCGGCATCCTGCGCCGTGCGCAGCGCCGCGGCCACCTCCAGCCCTAGCCGCCGGAACCGGACCTTGTCGCCCGGCTTGAGCTGGCCGGTCTTCCACAGTTCGGCATCGACGATCACCGCCGGGCAGACGAAGCCGCCCAGGCTGGGGCCGTCGGGACCGAGGATGATCGGCATGTCGCCGGTGAAGTCGATGGCGCCGATGGCATAGGCGTTGTCGTGGATGTTGGACGGATGCAGGCCCGCCTCGCCGCCATCGGCCCGCGCCCATTGCGGCTTGGGGCCGATCAGCCGGACGCCGGTGCGCGAGCTGTTGAAATGCACCTCGTATTCCGACGAGAAGAACGTCTCGATGTCGGCGTCGGTGAAAAAGTCGGGCGCGCCGTGCGGGCCGTAGAGCACGCCGATCTCCCAGCTCCGCGTCAGCGGCGGCAGGGCATCGTCGCGCAGCACCTGCGGGATGTAGGGCTTTTCCGTGCCGTTCAATCGCAGCACGTCGCCGGTGCGCAGCGTCCCCGTCGCGTGGCCACCGAAGCCGCCGAGGCCGAAGGTGGCGCCCGAGCCCAGATAGTCGGGCACGTCGAAGCCGCCCGCGACCGCCAGGTAGGCCCGGTTGCCGGGTCCGTCGATCGCGCCGATGGCGAGCACCTGCCCGGCCTTCACCGTCAGCGTCCGCCACCAGGCGACCGGCTCGCCGTCGAGCGTCGCCTTCATCCTCGCGCCGCCCAGCGCGATGATCGCGTCGCAGCCGAAGCGCAGGGTGGGGCCGGTCAGGGTGATCTCCAGGCCGGGCGCGCCCTCGTCATTGCCGACCAGCCGGTTGGCGAGGCGGAACGAGAACGCGTCCATGGGGCCGCTTGGCGGCACACCCACGTTCCAGTAGCCGATCCGGCCCGGCCAGTCCTGGATGCTGGACTGGGCGCCGGGCGCCAGCACCTCGACCGACTTCGACACGAATGGAAACGATTTCAGGGTCGCGGTGATCGCCTTGCCGTCGCGGAACACCTGCGAGCGGGCGATCGCGCGCAGATAGGCCAGGTTGGTCTCGATGCCGTAGAGGCTGGATTTGTCGAGCGCCTCGACCAGCTTGTCCACGGCCGCCGCGCGCGTCGGGGCTGAGACGATCAGCTTGGCCAGCATGGGATCGTAATAGGGCGGCACCTCGGTGCCGGATTCCACCCAGCCGTCGACGCGAACGCCGCAGGGGAACTTCACCTGGGTCAGCCGGCCTGCGCTGGGACGGAAATCCTTGGCCGGGTCTTCGGCATAGATGCGCACCTCGATGGCCGCACCCCTGGGTTCGGGCACGTCCAGCGACAGCGCCTCGCCCGCGGCCTGGCGCACCATCCATTCCACCAGGTCGACGCCGAACACCTCCTCGGTGACGCAGTGCTCGACCTGCAGGCGGGTGTTGACCTCGAGGAAGTAGAACGCCTCCGCGTCCACGTCGTAGACGAATTCGACGGTGCCGGCGGATTCGTAGTCGACGGTCTTGCCGAGCGCGACGGCGGCGGCATGCAGGTCGATCCGGCCCTGCGCCGACAGGTGCGGCGCGGGCGTCTCCTCGACGACCTTCTGGTTGCGGCGCTGGAGCGAGCAGTCGCGCTCGCCGAGGGCCACGACCTTGCCCTTGCCATCGCCGAAGATCTGCACCTCGATGTGCCGGGCGCGGCTGACGAATTTTTCGATGAACAGGCCGGCGTCACCGAAATTGTTCTGGCTGAGCCGCTTCACCTCCTCGTAGCGGGCGCTGAGGTCGGCATCGCCGTGGCAGAGCTGCATGCCGATGCCGCCGCCGCCCGCCGTGCTCTTCAGCATCACCGGATAGCCGATCGAAGCCGCAGCGGTCATCGCCTCGTCCACATCGGCCAGCAGGCCGGTACCGGGCAGCAGCGGCACGCCGCTCCTTTCGGCGATCTCGCGGGCGGTGTGCTTCAGGCCGAAGGCGCGCATGTGGTCGGTGCCCGGCCCGATGAACTTGATGCCGTTCAGCCACAGCCGCTCGGCGAAGCCCGGGTTCTCGCTGAGGAAGCCGTAGCCGGGATGCACAGCCTCGGCGCCGGTCAGGTTGCAGGCGTCGATGATGGCCTGCTGGTCGAGGTAGCTCTCGGCGGCGGGCGCGGGACCGATGCGGACGGCCTCGTCGGCCATCAGCACATGCCTGGCATGCCGGTCGGCGTCCGAATAGACGGCGACCGAGGCGATGCCCATGCGGCGCAGGGTACGGATGATCCGGCAGGCGATCTCGCCGCGGTTCGCGATCAGGACCTTGTTGAACATGTCACGCCGCGTCCCAGATCAGCACGCGGATCGGCGTGGGATTGAACCCGTTGCACGGGTTGTTGACCTGCGGGCAGTTGGAGATCACCACCAGCACGTCCATGGCCGCCTGCAGGTCCACATAGCCGAGCGGCTCGGAGATGCCGTCGTCGATATTGACCTCGCCGCCCGGACTGATCGGCACGTTCATGAAGAAGTTGATGTTGCCGACGATGTCCCGCTTGGACATGCCGTATTTCGACACCTCCAGCAGGAAGTTCTCGCGGCAGGCGTGCATGTACTTCGTGTGATGGCCGAAGCGCACCGTGTTGCTCTCGCACGAGCACGCGCCGGCCGAGGTGTCGTGCCGGCCGCAGGTGTCGGCGACCAGGGTCGCCATCACGTTACCCTCGTTGGACATCAGCGCCGTGCCCGCCTCGATATAGGCGGCGCCCTGCGCGGTGAGCGTGTCCTGTGCGCTGTAGCGCTCGGTGGTGTTGTGGGCGTTGTAGAGGATGGTGTCGACGGCCTGCTGGCTTTCCAGGTCGACGATGCGCAACACCTGGCCCTGCTTCAGGGTGCCCGACCAGGGCTTGCGGGCGGGAATGACGAAATCGTAGACGGCGGTCGAGTAGTCGCGGTCGATGAAAAGGGTCATGGCTGCCTCCTCACGCCCGGCCGCCGAACAGCGGATCGGTGTTCTCGAAGCCGCGCACCGCTTCCTCGGTGGCCGTGCGGCAGAGGTCGTCCTCGTCGGGCTCGGGCGAGTCCCAGACGATGGCCTCGATGGATTTCGGCGCGTAGACCGGCGACGGATCGAGCGGATGCGGGCAATTGGACAGCACCGCCAGCACGTTCATCTCGGCGCGCAAATCCACGTAGTCCCCGGCCTTGTCGTGGCCGCCGCTCCAGGTGAAACGGCCGTCCTCGCCGACCTGGACGCCGGCGAAGAAGGTGACGCAGGGCGGCACGTCCTTCACGCCCATGCCGTATTTGCCGACCGCCAGCCGGAAATTGTCGCGGCTGTTGCGCAGGGTGTCGTCGCCATATCGGCGGTTGTTGCTGAACGGCGTCGAGCCGCCGGCGATGAAGTCGTGGCGGCCGGCGGTGGTGTCGTCGGTGATCGACATCAGCACCCGGCCCATGTCGGAAAACAGCACCCGGCCCTTCGACAAATTGGCGTGCCACTGCACCTTCACGGTGTCGCCCGCGTTGTAGCGCTCACTGGTGTCGTCGATGTTCCAGAACAGCGCCGAGACGCTGCCGGTGCCGCCATTGACGATGCGCAGCGTCTGGCCGCGCGGGATCACCATGCCCCAGTACCAGCCGCCGGGGATGATCTCCCGGTGCACGACCTTCTTCGGCTTGATGCGCGCGGGGTTGGACGGCTCCCTGGCCGCCTGGGCGATGCGCGGCGACTTTTCGTGGGCGCCGGCCCTCAGTTCTTCATAGCGACGACGGAATTCCTCCGGGGTTGCCTTGTCTGGCGCGGTCATGGCTTGCTCCTAGTGACCGACGCCGGGCCGTCCCGGCAATGCCTCGAGCTCGTCGAGCAGGCGGGTCGTCCCGCCCGAGGCAAAGTGCGTGTCTGATACAGGATATTTCGGCGGCCATACAGCCAGATCATGGGTGATCGTGGCGCCATAGCGTTCGCGTTCCTCGGGCCGGTTGCGCGGCCGGTCGAAGGCGATGACGCGGGTGCCGAGATGGAACGCCTCGGACAGATCGTGAGTGACCATGAACACCGTCATTTTCGTCTCGCGCCACAGCTTGAGCATCAGCACGTGAATCTCGGCCCGGATGCCCGGATCGAGCGCGCCGAACGGCTCGTCGAGCAGCAGGATCCTGGGCCGCTTGATCAGCGCCTGGGCGATGGCGAGGCGCTGCTGCATGCCGCCGGAAAGCTGGCTGGGATAGAGGTCGAGCGAATGGCCGAGGCCGACGGCGGTGAGAATCTCCGCCGCCTCCTCCCGCGCCTGCTTCTTCGCCTTGCCGAACAGCTTGCCAAGCAAGGGCGAGGAGGCGAATTCCTTGCCCAGCACCACGTTCTCCAGCACCGTCAGGTGCGGGAACACCGAGTATCGCTGGAACACCACGCCGCGGTCGGCGGTCGGCTCGCCGGGCAGGCGCTCGCCCTCCACCAGTATGTCGCCCTTGGTCGGAGTCTCGGCCGACAGCAGCATGCGCAGGAAGGTGGACTTGCCGCAGCCGGACGGGCCGACCAGGGCGATGAAGGAATGGGGCTCGACCTCGAGCGAGACCTGCTCGAGCACGACGCGCCCGTCATATTCCTTCCAGACGTTCTTCACGCTGACGGCGGTCATCAGGCCCTCCCCGCGAACCATGGGAACGCCTTGTGCTGCAGCCGGCGCAGGCCGAAGTCGAGGGCAAAGGCGAGCAGGGTGATCCACGCCACATAGGGCAGGATCGTGTCCATGGCCAGATAGCGTCTCAGCAGGAAGATGCGGTAGCCGAGCCCGGACTGGGAGGCGATGGCTTCCGCCGCGATCAGGAACAGCCAGGCCGAGCACAGCGACAGCCGGACCGAATCGATGAGCCGGGGCATCATCTGCGGCACCACCACGCGGAGCGCGATCTGCCAGGTGGAGGCGCCGAGGGTCTGTGCCTTGACCATCAGCTCCCGGGGCATCTCGTCGACCCGCAGGATCATGTCGCGCATCACCACGGGCGCGACGCCGATGACGATCAGCGCCACCTTCGACGTCTCGCCCAGCCCGAAAATGATGAACAGGATGGGCAGGATGGCGAGCGGCGGGATCATGGCGATCACCGCCACGAAGCCGTTGAAGGTAGTCCGCACATACGGCACCAGGCCGATGGCGATCCATGACCGTGGCGATCGCCAATCCTGCCAGCAGGCGAGCAAGACTGGCGGCGGTGTCGACCCACAGCAGCACGTCCCCGGTCCGCGGGTCGGCCTCGAACGCCATGCGGGCGAAGCCGGCGCCGATGGACGCGAAGGACGGCAGCAGCTTGTCGTCCGGGTTGTCCGCCAGCCGGGACGCCGACCCGGCCAGGTAGGCGAGCAGCAGGAGGATGAAGGGAAGCGCGGCGAGAAACAGCGCCACGCCCCGTGTCGGGTAGACATTGATCATGCGCTTGCGCATGACTGCCGGCCTGCCGCCCGCCGCCGTGTCCATCGATGCGTCCTTACTTGGCGGCCTTGGCGGCCTCGTTCATGTAGGCGGCAGTGAAGCGGAACTTCACGTTGTTCTTGTCGCCCAGCACCTTGCCGTCGGGGAAGGCGATGCCGACCACGTCGGCGCTGGCCGCGCCCTGGCCGAGAAGGCCATGCGAGAACAGGAAGGTGCGCACCAGGTCCATGGTCTTGTAGAGCGAGGCGCCCATGGTGAACTTGGTGGCCTCTTCGGGCGTGTAGAACATGCGCGTGGTGGCGAGCTGGGCGTCGTA
>CAMBYA010000090.1 GCA_945872035.1 Rhizobium sp. Q54 | reverse complement strand
CTTCACGTGGGCGCAGGTACCTTCCTGCCGTTGAAGGCCGAGGATACGGCCGACCACCGGATGCATGCGGAGTGGGGCGAAATCACGCTGGAGACCGCACGAAGGCTCAACGAGGTCAGGCGTCATGGCGGCAGGATCGTCGCCGTCGGCACCACGTCGCTGCGCCTGCTGGAAAGCGCCGCGGACGAGGACGGCACCATCAAGCCGTTCGCGGACGAGACCGACATCTTCATCACGCCTGGGTACAGCTTCCGCGCGGTGGATGTGCTGATGACCAATTTCCACCTGCCCAAGAGCACGCTGTTCATGCTGGTGAGCGCGTTCGCCGGGCTGGACGTGATGAAGGGAGCGTATGAATACGCGATCCGCGAGCAGTACCGATTTTACTCCTACGGCGACGCTTGCCTGATTTTTCCGACACGACCATCCCCTTGATCGTCATTCCCGCGCACGCGGGAATCCAGATGGGGAAAGGGCGATGGCCACGGTGTCGAGCCCTGCGAAGAACTGCCCCTCGCGTGCGCGGATATGACGCGTTATAACAATTAGTTATATATCAATCTTAACACAAAGCCTCAACTCCCGTGGGCGACGTTCACCAACTCCGCGAACGCTGCTACCTGACGTTCCCAATCGTCCTCGGTGCCGTCGTCGAGGAAGCGGTTGCTGTCCATGATCACCTCGTCGACGCCGGCCTCCCTCGCGGCCTGCACCTGTTCGGCCATTTGCGCGATGGACCCCAGCCAGTAGGCGACGACGCGGTCACCCAGCTGTTTCGGCGCGGTGCGCTTCGAGAATGGCGGGATCGCCCAGACCCGCCAATAGCAGGGCAGTCGGCTGCCCCGGCCGAACTCCTCCTGGGCCGCGCGGTTGGCCTCGGCATAGTCGGCCATGGCGGTCTCCAGGTCCTTGCCGGCGGTCTGCCAGCCGTCGCATAGCTCGGCGGTGCGGCGCTGGCCGGGCTTGGAGCTGAAGCCGCCGATAATCGGGATCGCAGGCTCGCCGGCCGCGTTGCGCTGTACGGGCTTGGGACTGGTAGCGGATGGTGGAATGTCGAAGAACTCGCCGCGGAACTCAACCGGATCAGCCTTCCAGCAGGCGCGCACCGCGTGGATGAACTCGGCGCTTCGCTTGCCCCGGGTATGGAAGTCCACGTCGCTCTGGCGGTATTCCTCCTTGTTGAGGCCGAGGCCGATCCCCAGGATGGCGCGGCCTTCCGACAGCACGTCGAGGGTCGCCGCCTGCTTGGCGAGCATGATCGGCCGGTGATAGCCCACCGTGATCACCGAGGTGCCCAGCCTGATCTTGCTGGTCACCGCGGCGGCGAAGGACAGCAGCTCCATGGGTGAGAGATCCTGGCCGGGCGCGTCCAGACGCGGCGGATGCTGCGGGTTGAACAACCGTTCGTGTACCCAGAGGCTGTCGAAGCCGGCGGCTTCGGCATCGATGGCGAAACGCTTGATGACTCTCGGGGTGGCCGCGAGGCCGAGTTGTGGAAGGGCAAGTCCGATGCGCATGGGTGTTTTCGATTGTCCCCGGTTTTTGGTCGTCTACATTGACGCGCGACTGTAACCCATACGACACGGAAAGCGGGAAGGATCATGTTCACAAACGCGCTCGACTTCACCGGCAAGACGGTGCTGGTCACCGGCGGCTCCAGCGGCATCGGCAACGGCATCGCCCGGAGCTTCCGCGACTGCGGCGCGACGGTGGTGATCACCGGTACACGCGCGTCGGCTGCCGACTACGAGGATACGGACTGCGCGCAGATGCGCTTCTTCCAGCTGGATGTCGGCGATGACAAGGCCGTCGACGCGTTCGATCCCGGCATCGACCGGCTCGATGTGCTGGTGAATTCGGCGGGCACCGTCGCCTACAAGCGGCAGGAATACGAGATGGAGACGTTCCGGAGAGTCATGGACGTGAACATCATGGGCATGATGCACATGTGCACCAAATTCCATCCCATGTTGGTCGAGACCAAGGGCTCGATCGTCAACGTCACCTCGGTCGCCAGCTTCCGCTCGACGCCGGGCAATCCAGCCTACAGCGCCTCGAAGGGCGGCGGCCTGACGCTCACCCGCACCCTCGCCAACGCCTGGGGTAAGGCCGGCGTGCGCGTCAACGCCATACTCCCTGGTCTGGTGGACACCAAGCTGACCAAGGTCACCCGCGACAATCCCGAGCTCTACGAGGCCTCGATCAAGCGCACGCCGCTGCGCCGCTGGGGTACGCCGGAGGAAATGGGCGGCATCGCCCTGTTCCTCGCCAGCCCACTGTCGGCGTTCGTCACCGGCGAGGGGATCGTGGCTGACGGCGGCGCGAATGTTTGAGACGAGGCTGCACTACGCTATATTGTCTG
Source organism: Rhizobium sp. Q54 (assembly GCA_945872035.1). Lineage (GTDB taxonomy): Bacteria > Pseudomonadota > Alphaproteobacteria > SMXS01 > SMXS01 > RI-34. The sequence goes on along the minus strand of CAMBYA010000090.1, from coordinate 5,865 downwards.
ACAATGTTTGACATGGAGCGGATATGAGCAAGTCAGCAAGAATCGCCGCGCGGATCGACCAGGAGGTGGACGACCTGCTCGACCAACTCGCGGAAGAAACCGGCCACAGCAAATCCCATCACGTCAATCTGGCGCTTCGCGTTTACGTACAGCGGGAACTGGATATCGCCGCCGCAGTACGTGAGGGTGTACGACAAGCCAAGGCAGGACTTGGATTGCCTCATGAGGAGGTCATGGCCGCGCTTCGCACACGTGTAGCGAAAGCCATTGCCGAGCATCAGTCCAAAACCCGTTGAAGATTGTCTGGACGCCGCTCGCGCAGGACGACCTCGCCACGATTTTCGACTACATCCTCGCCGACAATCCGCCGGCAGCCGTACAAGGCGTCGACCGGATCGAGGAAGCGGCGGGATCGCTTGCAGAATTTCCTTACAAAGGCCGACCCGGCGCCTATTCGGATGCACGCGAACTCGTGATTCCAGGACTCCCATACATCGTGTTCTACAAAATCGTCGCGAACATCCACTACATCACCAACGTGATCCACGGCGCACGGAACAGGCAGCATGACTGATCGCTTTTCCTTCACGCTGCATGCCCGTGACGGCAACGCACGCCGCGGCACCTTGCGTACCGTGCGCGGTGATGTCGAGACGCCTGCCTTCATGCCCGTGGGCACGGCAGCGACCGTCAAGGCCATGCTGCCGGAAAACGTCGCCGCGACCGGCGCCCAGATCATCCTGGGCAACACCTACCACCTGATGCTGCGGCCCGGCGCCGAGCGGGTCGCGGCGCTGGGCGGATTGCACAAGTTCATGAACTGGCCCGGGCCGATTCTCACCGATTCCGGCGGATTTCAGGTCATGTCGCTGTCCAAGCTGCGCAAAATCGACGAGAACGGCGTCACCTTCCAGTCTCACCTCGATGGCGCCGCCTTCAGCCTGACGCCCGAGCGCAGCATGGAGATCCAGCGCCTGCTGGGCGCCAACGTCGTGATGGCGTTCGACGAGTGCACCAAATACCCCGTCGAGAAGGACGAGGCAGCCCGGTCCATGGAACTGTCCATGCGCTGGGCGCGCCGCTCGCGCGAGGCATTCGACGATGGCGGCCAGCACGCTGCCGAAAACGCGCTGTTCGGGATCGTCCAGGGTGGCGTGTACGAGGATTTGCGCGGGGATTCGGTGGCGGCGCTGAAGAATATCGGCTTCGAGGGCTATGCCGTAGGCGGGCTTGCAGTGGGCGAGGGGCAGGAGATGATGTTCAACGTCCTCGACTTTACCGCGCCGCTGCTGCCGCAGGACCGGCCGCGCTATCTGATGGGGGTGGGAAAGCCGTCAGATCTGGTCGGCGCTGTGCAGCGGGGCATCGACATGTTCGACTGCGTGCTGCCGACCCGCTCGGGCCGCAACGGTCAGGCGTTTACCCGACACGGCACGGTCAACATCAACAACGCGCGTCACCTGGACGATCCGCGGCCGCTCGACGAGGCCTGCGCGTGCCCGGCATGCCGGCAATACAGCCGAGCCTATCTGGCCCATTTGGTGCGTTCCAGCGAGATTCTCGGCGCCATGCTGATGACCTGGCACAATCTGCAGTATTACCAGGAGCTTATGGCCGGCATGCGCGCCGCCATCGACCGTGGCGGACTTGATGGCTTCGTCGCCGAGTTCCACGCCATGCAGGATGCCGGCGACATCGACCCGCTATAGCTCAGGGGCCATTGCAGACCGTGCCGATGACGCCGCGTCCACCGCCGTCAGTCACGGACTAGGGTACCACGTAACATGGGGGCAACGGGGCGGTTGCGCCGGTTCTCGCTGGTGGACTAAGAATCATTGCGGCGGCTCAATGGAGCCGCTATCGGGTAGAGTGGCCGGTGTTCGCAGGCGGCGGCCCGGAGCGATTACAAGGAAGTTATCGACATGTCGGCTGCCTGGACGAACATCACTGACGCCATTTTCGACCATGCCAAAGCCAAGCCGGCAGCGGTCGCGGTGGTCGAAGGGCCGACCGCGCTGACGTTCCGGGCTTTTGCCGATCTCATCGCCTGGGCGACCGCCTGGCTGGCGCAACAGAAGGTCAAGTCCGGTGACCGGGTCGGCATACGCATGACCAACAGCGCCGACCACCTGATCCTGTCGCTGGCGCTGCTGCGCATGGGTGCGGTCAAGTTCGAGCTGTCGGCCAATTACACGCCGAAGCAGCTCGAGGCGATCACCCGCAAGTTCTCGCTGACCGTGCTGTTCGTCGAGCCGCCGATGAAAACCTATCGCGGTGCGCGCGCGATCGTCGTCGACATCGACTGGCGCGCGACGATCGAGGCCTGCGAAGGCGACGTGCGTCACGATGACTCGAAGGGCAGCCCCTGGTTCGCCGTGCTTACCTCCGGCAGTACCGGCGTCAGCAAGGCCGTGGTCACCCATCACAGCCAGGTGATCACCCGCTATCATGAGTTGCTTGCCGGCTACGGCAACACGGGCATCATATCGAGCAAGGACCCTGGCACGGCGATCATGCTCGGAAGCCTGGCGTTCGCCGGCTTCCATGGCTTCATCCTCTACCAGCTGCTCGCCGGCGCCAAGATCGTGGTGCTTCCTGAGTTCGCGCGGTTCTACGACATCGTCCGGAATTTCAGCTACTACGACAACGTCGTCGCCATGGTCATGCCCGAGTTGTGCACGGTGTTCCTTTCCTGTGCCCAGAAAGGAAAAGTGCTGCTGCCGAATATCCGGGCGCTGGTCAGCGGCGGGCAACCGCTGGCGCCCGAGAGCAAGAAGGCCATGCTGGTGAGCGTGACGCCGAATTATCATGAAAACTATGGTTCGTCGTCGACAGGATGGATAACCGTGCTGCATCCGGCGGACATGGCCCGCCGGTCCGAAAGCGTCGGGCGGGCGGTTCCCGGCATGGAGATCGAGATCGTCGATGGCGAGGGCAACGTGTTGCCGGCCAACAAGGTCGGCCGGCTCCGCTGCCGGAGCGCCACCACCTCGACGTCGTTCGTCGTCCCCGAGGAGAGCAGCGCGGAAGGCTTCCGCGATGGCTGGTTCTACCCGGGCGATCTGGCCATGCTCGACAGCAACAGGTTCATCTACCTCAAGGGGCGCGTCGGCGACATCATCCGGCGCCGTGGGGTCGAAATCTATCCGGCTGAAATAGAGGCCGTGCTGCGATCCCATGCCTCGGTGAGCGAGGCCGCCGTTGTCGGCCTGCCGATGCGCCAGGGCGGGCGCGAAGTGGTCGCCCTGATCGTCGCCAAAGGCGAATCCCGGCACGATGACCTGGTGCAGCACTGCCAGGCCAAATTGCCGGAGGAGAAGCGCCCCGGCGCGCTGACCTATACCGAGGCCTTGCCGCGCACGGCCAATGGCAAGATCGACCGCGCCAAGGTCGCCGAACTGGCGCTGCAGGCGATCCGGAGGAACCAGTCGCGGGTTCGCACGCCCGGCCGCGCCTGAGAACGGGAAAACGCCGATGGCGGCGAATGTTTTGATGACGGGCGGTGCGACCGGTATCGGCGCCGCCACCGCCGCGCGCATGGCGGCACGGGGCGCGGAGATTACCATCCTGGACGTGGCCGAACCAGACCATGGTCATGGGCGGTTCGTGACGTGCGACCTGTCGGACGTCGACGCCATCGACGCTGCTCTGGATGCGCTGCCGGGTCCATGGGATGCACTGGTCAACGTGGCGGGCATTCCCGGCCCGCGCCCGGCCGAGCCTGTCGTGGCGGTCAACTTCCTGGGCATGCGCCACCTTACCGAGCGCATGCTCCCGCGCCTTCGCGCGGGGGGCAGCGTGACGACCGTCGCCTCCACGGCTGGGCGCGACTGGCAAAGGCGCGCGGCGGTGGTCGGCCAGCTCCTCGATACGCCCGACTTCGCCGCCGGACTGACCTGGTGCCGGGATAATGCGACCCTGTGGGAGAGGGATCCCTACACCTTCTCCAAGCAGTGCGCGGTCGCATGGATCTACCGCGCCGCTGGATTGGCGCTGCCGCATGGCGTCCGTGTGAACAGCGTCAGCCCCGGCGGCACCCAGACCCGGCTGACCGACAATTTCACCGCTCAGATCGGGGCCGAGCAGGTGGCGTGGATGAACCGGCAGATCGGGCGGCCTGCGGAGCCGGACGACATCGCGAAGATCATCGAATTCGTCGCCCTGGGCGATTGCGGCTGGCTCAACGGCGTCGATATCGTCGTCGACGGCGGTCTGAGCGCGGGACTGACCGGTGGTTGGATCGACTTTTCCCAGTCGCCCGCCATGCTTGTCCGAGCCGCCATGAAGCGCGACTGAAGGGAGGCCGGCATACAGACCCAGGTGACAGAAATCGCCGACCGCATCTATCGGTTGTCGACTTACGTAACCGACGTGGCGCCGCCCGCCGGTTTCACCTTCAACCAGTTCCTAGTCGACGCCGACCGGCCGCTGCTGTTTCATTGCGGTCACCGCCGGATGTTTCCGCTGATCGCCGAAGCGCTGGGGCGGATTCTGCCGGTGGAGCGGGTGCGCTTCATCGGCTTCGGCCATGTGGAGGCCGACGAATGCGGCGCCATGAACGAGTGGCTTGCCGCCGCGCCCCGTGCCGAAGTGACGCATGGCATGACCGCTTCCATGGTGTCGCTGCAGGATCTGGCAGACCGGCCACCGCTGGCGCTGACCGACGGCGCGGTGCTCGACCTGGGCGGGCGGCGCGTGCGCTACATCGACACGCCGCACGTGCCCCACGGTTGGGAAGCCGGCCTGATGTACGAGGAAGTGACCGGCACGCTGCTGTGCGGCGACCTGTTCACCCATGTGGGTAACGTGTGTCCGCTGGTAAGCACGGACATCGTCGGTCCGGCGGCCGAAGCCGAATCCATGTTCCTGGCGTCGGCGCTGACGCCCTCGACCGCGCCGATCATCCGCTCCCTCGCGGCGCTCCAGCCCACGACGCTGGCATTGATGCACGGCTCGTCGTTCAACGGCGACTGCGCCGCGGCGCTGAACGGCCTTGCGGACTTCTACGCCGAAAGGCTGAACGCCGCGCTCAGTGACTGACACTCAGGCGCCGCGCGGGCGAAAGTTCTAGTGTTCGTTCAGCGGCTGAAGCGCCGGGAGGGTCATCGTAGCGATGTTGGCCTTGGCCTGCTTGGCGTCTTTTTTCAGCGACGTCATCAGCTGCACAACCTCCTCAGTGCTGCGGATGCCGCGCCCGATGGGGACCCGTACCACCGCCGCGCTTACCCGCATCAGCGGAAACGAGCGAGCGCTCCCGCCGCGGTCCTCGCCCGCGATCCAGCCCAACGCGCGCGCATCGGCGTCGTAAAGGCTGGTGATCTCATGGGCGAACTGCTCCTGGGCCTGCACCACCGCCGCCATGGCCGCCTCGGAATCGCCGGCACGGAACCCGGCGAAAAAATCGTCGCCGCCGATGTGGCCCAGGAAACAGGCGCTGCGCAGCGTCCGCCGCATGATCTCGGAGAACAGCAGGATCGCCCGGTCGCCGGTGCGGAAGCCGTAACGGTCGTTGAACGGCTTGAAATAGTCGAAGTCGAAATACGCGAAGATGTAATTTTCGGCTGTATCCATCAGCGCCTCGGAAACGAACTCCTCGATCAGTGTGTTGCCGGCCATGCGCGTCAGCGGGTTCTGGTCGCGCGCCATGGTCAGGTTCTTTTCGGTCAGGATGCCGAGCAGCGACTCAGCGTCGAGCGTGCCCACATAGTGCATGTTCTCGGTGACGATGGCGCACTGGGCCGGGTTATCGACCGAGAACACCTCGAGGATTTTCTCGGCGCGGCTGTTGATGTCGACGACCGGGCAGGTGCTGACGATCTGGTCCAGCGTCACCGCGAAGCTGCGGTTCGACAACAGGTCGCGGCC
>CAMBYA010000089.1 GCA_945872035.1 Rhizobium sp. Q54 | reverse complement strand
ATCACCGACCGCAAGAAGGACATCATCGTCAACGACAAGGGCGACAACGTCGCGCCGGCCCGCGTCGAAGGGCTGCTGACGCTGGAGCCGGAAATCGGCCAGGCCATGCTGTACGGCGACCGGCGGCCGCACATGGTCGCGCTCCTCGTGCCCGACATGGACTGGGCGGCGAAATGGGCGGCCGAGAACGGTAAGCCCGCCGACATGCCGTCGCTGTCGGCCGATCCGGCATTCCACTCGGTCATGGACAAGGCGGTGAGCCGGGTGAACCAGCGGCTGTCGTCGACCGAGAAGGTGCGCCGCTTCGCCGTGGCGACCGCGCCGTTCAGCATCGACAACGAGCAGATGACGCCGACCATGAAGATCCGGCGGCATGTGATCGTCCGCCGGTACAAGGACGTGCTGGACGCGCTTTACTGAGGGACCGCCCCGGGAAGCGCGCCGGCGCCTACCAGTCCACGTCCACCTGCATGCCGATGCGGCGCGGTTCGCCATACTGGCTGAACGCCCAGCCGAGCTGGTCGAGGAAGGTGGTGCCGGTGGTGCTGTAGAGCTTGTTGGTGGCGTTCCTGCAGAACACGCTGACCCTGACCGGGCTGTCGCGCAGCTCGACGTCGAGACGCAGGTCGAGCAGGCCGAACGACCCCTGGGCGAGGCTTTCGGTATTGGCCACGTCCTCGTAGGTTTTGGACCGCCAGGTGAAATCGCCGGTCAGCGTCCAGTCGGCGCCGAACCAGTCGATCGGCAGGGTGTAGATCGCGGCGATGCCGGCCGAGAAATCGGGCGCCAGCGGGAACCGCTTGTCGGAGAAATCCTCGCCGCCGAAATCGAAGCTGCGGTAGCGGGCGATTGAGACGCCCAGCGTGCCCCGCAGCCGCAGGCTGTCATGGGCAGTCACGTCCAGCTCCAGTTCGCCGCCCCAGACATTGGCCTTTGCGGCATTGGTGATGAAGGTGGTGATGTTGCCGCCCTCGATGGTGAAGTCGGTGCGCTGGATGTTGGTGTAGTCGGCATAGAACAGGGTGAGATTGGCGAGCGCCCTGCCGTCGAGGAACGACGACTTCACGCCGCTTTCCACGCTCAGCACGTGTTCGGGCTTGAACGGCTCGAACGAGATGTCCGACTTGGCGCGCAGGTTGAAGCCGCCGCTCTTGAAGCCGGTCGCCACCTTGGCGAACAGCAACGCGTGCTCGGCGACCTGGGCGTTGACACCCGCCTCCCAGGTGACGCGGGTGAAGCTCTTGCCGAACTCGCCGCGGCAGCCGCCGGTCGCCAGGTCCTCGTTCAGCTCGGGCGGCACCAGGCAGCCGACCAGCGCGTCTCGGCTGTCGGCGGTCAGCCGCTTGCGCTCCCAGGTGAAGCGCGCGCCGCCGACCAGCGAGAAAACCTCGTCCAGCGCCCAGACCGCATGGCCGTAGACGCCGGCGGTGCTGTTGACGCCGCGGCCGGTGGCGGTGAACGGATTGGTCGGGTTGAGGAATGACAGGGCCCGCGCCGTGTTGTCGGTACGGCCGGCCTCGTCCAGGTAGATGGCGCCGATCAGCCATTCCAGCGCGGCGCCCGGATTGTCGCCGATCAGCTGGAACTCGGTGGACAGCTGGTGCTGGCTGTCGGTCTGCACCGCCTCGCCGATGTCGAACGCGGTGCCGTCGAAGTCGAACGAGCTGTACTGCTCGAGATGCCGCCAGGCGGAAATGTTCTTCAGCACGACGCCGTCGAGACGGGCGGTGGTGATCAGCGCCACGCCCTGCACGTCGGCCGCCAGCCGCCCGGGCTCGCCGGTCAGCAGCAGCGGATTCTGCTCGTTGCGGCGGGGATCGCCGTCGAGCGCCGCCGCGCCCCACTGCCCGCCGGTGAGGAACAGGTTGATGGCGCAGGCCGACGCGTTGACCGGGTTGGGATCGGCCAGGCTGCAATTGAGGTCGAGCCCGGCGGGAATGATCTCGGCCACCTGGGTGAGCCGTTCATGGCCGCGCGAGCGCATGCCGTCATGGATCAGCAACACGTCCACGTCGTCGCTGACCTGCCAGGCGATGCTGGCCCGCCACGACAGGGTGCGGTCGTCGTCCAGGTCGCGGCCGAGGAAGGTGTTGTCGCTGTAGCCGGCGAGGCCGGAGCTCTGCGCGACGAAACGCGCCGCCAGCTTGTCGGACAGCGGGACGTTGACCACGGCCGACACGTCGTGGTTGACGCCGTTACCGCTGCCCGGCTTATCGGTGTACATGCCGATGCCGGCACTGACCCGGCCTTCGAATTCCTGGGTCGGCTTGTTGGCGGTGACGGTGATGGCGCCGCCCGTGGTGTTGCGGCCATACAGCGTGCCTTGCGGACCGTTGAGCACCTCGACCCGCTCCACATCCACCAGGTCGAGCAGCGAGGCGGCGCTGCGCGCCACATAGACGCCGTCGAGGTACAAGCCTACCGCCGGATCGACGGTGATCAGCGTGTCGTTCTGGACCTGCGAGCGCAGCGTGATGCGCGACGCGCGGGACGACACGTTGTCGGGCGCGACCAGCAGGTTGGGCGCGATGACCGACAGGTCAGCCAGGCTTTCGACGCCGAGCCGGCGCATCAGCGCCTCGGGCAGCACCGAGATGGTGCCCGGCACGTCCTGGACAGATTCCTCCCGTCGGCGGGCGGTGGTAACCACCTGATCCACGTTCTGGTATTCTGGGGGCGAAACTCCGGCAACGGGCTCGGCGGCCGCTGTCTTTGCTTCAAACCAGATGCCTGTCGTCAGCAGGCACATGAGGGCGACGGTCGACCGCGATGCGGCCGCATTCGTCACCATGGCATTGGCCTCCGTGTCGGATGCAGAATGACCTAACTGAAACGACCGGCCCGACGCACACCCCCGCCCATCGGAACCAGTCCATGTTAAAACTTACACCTGCCCCCAGACAATAGGTCTTTACCTGACCGGATGATTTATCCCGTTGGCGTTTCTTTATGAATCCGCACGATGACGGACTGGCTCGCGGTCGCGAGCAGAGCGCCGTCCTCGCTCCAGAGATGCATGCGGCCATGGCCGTGACCGGCATGGACGGCGTGAACCTGGATGTCGCACATCACCCATTCGGTCGGCCTGAGCTGGTGGATGCGGATGGTGTTGTCGAGGCTGTTGCCGCCGGCGCGGCGGCCCAGCGCGCCGCTGAGGCCCGACGGCATCCAGTCGGCGATGACCGCCAGCATGGGCGCGGTCATCTCGACGCCTTCGGGAATCCGCGCCCACAGCACCGAGCGCCCGTCGCCCGGCGTGCCGTCGTCATGCATGCCCCAGCGGCCGTGCGCGACCCGCAGCTCGACCCGGCTGTCGATGAAGCCGTCCCGCTTCGACCAGCGCGTCACCGGATCGCAGTCGTCCGGCCGCGCCACGTCGGGCGGCGTCACCCACTGGCCGCTGAGCTCCATGGCGCGGGCGCCCAGCGCCGCGTTGACCGTGAGGATCTCGGTGTCGCCCACATGGGCCACCACGCGGGCCTGGGTGTTGCTCTTGCCGGACACCGGCACGATCACGTCCAGGTCCATGATGCTGGGTGGGCGGGCATAGGACAGGTACTGCGCCGTCGCCCAGACGGCCGGGCGGCCGCAGGTCTGCTCCATGGCCGAAACCGCCGCGCCCAGGCCGCAGCCGCCGAACAGGAAATGCCCGGGCGTCGACACCGCATCGACGATCGGCAGGATCCAGCGGTGCGGATTGTGGGTGGGCTTCAGGCCCAGGAAATCTTCAGCCGTCTTCAGGGTCATCGGGGTCTCCGGACATCGCCCGGCCTGTTTGTGCGGAGCACGCCTGAAAATCCAGCGGTATATTTGCACGGCCGTGGGGGGAACCTCGCACGGCGGACGCTTCACACTTTTTTTGACGCCCGATTCGTGCCGGGATAGACTGCCGGCGCGAAGGGGGACTCCACCAGGCATGACACCGGACTTCATGATCATCGGCGCCGCCAAATCCGGCACCAGGTGGCTGGCGGACGGCTTGAGCCGGAATCCCGCCTGCTTCCTGGCGAACACCGAGGTACACTATTTCAGCACCTATTTCGGGCGCGAGACGCCGGAGTGGTACGCCGCGCACTTCGCGGCGGCGCGGCCCGGCCAGCTGCGGGGCGAGCGCTCCAACTCCTACATGAGCAACCCACTGGCAGCCGCGCGCATCCACGATGCGGCGCCGGATGCCAGGCTGGTCGCCATCCTGCGCAATCCGATCGAGCGCGCCTATTCCGGCTACTGCATGCGTCTCGACCGGGCCAAGGTGACCCGCGACATCGCCGCCCATCTGGATCCGGCGAACCCGCTGTCGCGGGAGATCCTCGAGAACGGACTCTACCACCGGCAGCTGTCCCGCTTCCTCGCGCTCTATCCGCGCGAGCAGCTGCATGTGGCGCTGTACGATGACATCAAGGCGCGGCCGGCAGACTTGCTTGGCGAGATCAGCGCGTTCCTGGGCGCGCCGCACGTGTTCGACGCCACGACGCTGGTGGAACGCGCCAACGCCAGGAAAGCCAGCGGCATCCCGCATATCTACAAGCGGCTGTTCAAGCCGCTGGTCCGGACCGAGCGGGTGCGCCGCGCGATCTCGGACGCCGTCGGCGCCACCGCCGCCGGCCGGGCGGCGCTGCGGCTGATCTCAGGCCAGCTGTCCTATCCGCCGCTGGGCGAGGCGCAGCGGCGCAAGCTGGCAGCCTACTATGCCGACGACGTCGGCCGGCTGTCGGGGCTGGCGGGACGCGACCTGACCGGCTGGTTGGCCTAGCGACACGGCGTCCTGAAAATTTCCTTCTTCGATTCTCACCGTCGATCTAGGATCGCGCAGCCATTCAAAAACGGGAGGGTTTCATGGCAAGGCTTCAGGGCAAGGTCGCCGTCATCACCGGCGCAGCGAGCGGAATCGGGCTGGGCACGGCGCGGCGTTTCTACGAAGAAGGCGCGTCGCTGGTCATCGCCGACCTGCAGGCCGAGGCAGGCACCGCCGCCGCCGCAGAGTTCGGCGACCGGGCACGCTTCATCCGCTGCGACGTGACCCGCGAAGTGGATGTTTCCGCCGCCGTTGACCTCGCCGTCGCCGAGTTCGGCCAGCTCGATATCATGGTCAACAATGCGGGCATCGTCGGCGCCATCGGCCCCATCGCCAAGACATCGGTCGAGGCGTGGGACACCACCATCGCCATCCTGCTGCGCGGCGTGTTCCTTGGCATGAAGCATGCGGCGCGGGTCATGCAGCCGCGCCGCAGCGGCGTGATCCTGTCGCTGTCGAGCACGGCGGGCATTCTCGGCGGGCTGGGTCCGCACGCCTACACGGCCGCCAAGCACGCGGTGGTCGGCCTGACCAAGTCGGCCGCGTCGGAGCTGGCCGCCTCGGGCATCCGGGTGAACGCGGTCGCGCCGGCGGGCACGGTGACGCCGATGACCGCGAGCGCGGTGACGGGCGACGTGAACGACGAGGAAAAGACCGCCGCCGCGTTCAAGGCGACCTCGCCGCTGGGCATCGCCGCATTCCCGATCGACATCGCCAATGCGCTGCTGTACCTGGCCAGCGACGAGGCGCGCTACGTGACTGGCCAGACGCTGGCGGTGGACGCTGGCGCGACGACCGCGGTCGGCAACGGCGCGTTCCACCAGCAGGAGCCGACGATCCTGCGGGAAGCGGGCAAGCGCGGGTAGCGGCTACTCCATCCCCTCGACGGGCAGGCGCTGGGAGCGCCAGCGCAGCATGCCGCCGGCCAGGTTGGCGACCTTGCCGAAGCCTTCCTTGTCGAGCATCACCGCCGCCTGGGCCGACCGCGCGCCGGACCGGCACACGGTGACCACGGGCCGCGCCTTGTCGAGGGCCGGGGCGCGCAGTTTCAACTCGCCCAGCGGCATCAGCACCGCGCCCTCCACATGGCCGAGAATGCCGTTGAACTCGCTGGGCTCGCGCACGTCGACGATCTGCACCTGGGCATGGTGCTCCTCGAGCCATTCGGGCTGCAGCTCCCACAGGCCCGCATAGGTATAGGTGAGCGGCGCCCAGTCCGGCTCGGCGACGCTGGGATCGGCGGCGGCCGCCGCCTCGGGCTCGCCGCAGCGGAGGTTCGCGGGCACGGCGATATCGATCTTGTTGGGGTGCGGCAGGCCCAGGTTGCGCATGTAGCCGGTGAAGTCGCCTTCGCCGATGTCCTCGCCCAGCCGAGGATTGAACAGCTTCTCCTCGGCCACGCTGGTGACCGTCGAGCCCTTGTAGTCGTGGGCGGGATACAGCAGGCATTCGTCGGGCAGGCGGAAGATGCGGTCGTGGACCGAGCGGTACATGGCCGACGGATCGCCCTGCTGGAAGTCGGTGCGGCCGCAGCCGCGGATCAGTACGCAGTCGCCGGTGAACGCCATGGAACTGTCGTCGAGGACGAAGGTGGAGCAGCCGCTGGTATGGCCCGGCGTGGCGATCGCCGTCAGGTGCCGGTTGCCGAAGTCCAGCCGGTCGCCGTCGTTGAAATAGATATCGGCGCCCGCCGCGCCCGAGCGGGCGGACACGGCGATCCGGCTGCCCAGCCGGCGGCGCAGCAGCCACGCGCCGGTGACGTGATCGGCGTGGATGTGGGTCTCGATGGTCAGCTTCAGGTCGAGGCCCAGCTCCTCGATCAGCGCCACCTCGCGCCGGGCCTGCTCGAACACCGGGTCGATCAACACCGCGTCGCGGCTGCGCGGATCGGCCAGCAGGTAGGTATAGGTGGACGATTGCGGATCGAACAACTGGCGAAAAATCAGCATGCGGCTCCCCTGTTAACGGCGCCCGCAGTATAGCGCAAAAGCGAAGGGCCGGAACTTGCGTTCCGGCCCTTGCCCGTGTGTCGAAGTGACGGCGATCAGTTGCCGGTAATGCTGCCGACGGTGCTGTTGCCGATGGCTGCGGCGCCGATCTGGTTGCCGCGCACCGTGAACGAGCTGTTGTTGCTGGTCGCGGCGATGTTGTCGCCGTTGCCGATGCCGATGGTCACGTTGGCGGTGGTGGCCGAGATGGTCGCCCCGCTGGTGGACTGCAGGTTGCCCACGGTCGCGCTCGGGTGCTGGAACGTGCCGGTGTTGAGCACCAGGTAATTCTCGGACCGGTTGGCCGTGCTGGCGGCCGTCACCGCGTTGTCGCTGACGCTGAACGCGCTGTTGTCGACACCGGTCGCGCCACTGAAGCCATCGATAAAGATGCTCACCTCACTGGTCTCGGACACCGCGCTGGCGTCGGTGAAGTTCTGGGCGTTGAGCACCGAGTAGTCGCTGTTGGTGGGTGCGACGAAAACCGGGCCGGCCGGATCGATGGTGATGCCTGCGCCCGACGACTCCTGCAGCGTCGCGCCGGCCGTGGTCGAGACGGCGTTGAGCGCCACGTTGCCGCTGGCGGTGCTGCTGACCATGTTGTCGTCCAGCGTGACGCTGCTGTCGACGGCGCCGTTACCATTGGCGTCGATGAACAGCTCTATCGGATTGTTATTCACATCGTCCGACTGCACCGCCTCTACCGTCGCATTGGCGATGTCCTGGCGGTTGAGCACGTTGGCCGTGGCGTCGCTGGAGGACTTGGCGTTGAGCACCAGGATGTTGGAGGCGTTGAAGCCGGTCGCGCGGGACTCAAGTTCGTTGCCGCTGACCGTGAGCGAATCGCCCACCGCATCCGCGGCCGAGTTGATCTCGATGCTGAGTTCGGTGTCCTCGCCGGCCGCGAACACCTCGGTCTCGCCCGCCTGGTAGTTGACGATGTTGAAATCGGCGTTGGCGACGAGCGGATTGCCCACCGAGAGATCGCCGATCTCCGGCGTGGGCGTGGCGACGACGCCGGTGATGGTGACGCCGGCCAGCACATCCATGCGGTTGAGCACGGTGCCGCCAATGGCCTGGTTCAGCAGGTCGTTGTTGGACACGCTCAGGGCAACGGCGTCGGTCGACGAGATGTCGTTGACGTCGATCTCAAGGTCGAGATCCTCGCCCCTGACGACGACCTCGCTGTTCTCGGTGACGATCTGCTGCGAAACGATCGAGCCCGTGGCGGCGATGTTGGCGACGTTGCCCGTCGCCGACAGGCTCACCGCGCCGGTAGCCTCGTTGTAGGCGTAGGACGCGCCCATGCCCAGCAGGTTGTTGGCGCTGTGGATGATGCCCTGGTTGAGCTGCAGGTTGTTGTCGACGGAGATCGAGCCGCTGTCGAACACATCGAAGTTTGCGGTGAAGTCGATGTCGTCGCCATAGACATCGACGACTTCATCGAAACCCGAGCCGATGACGTCCTCGCCCTGGACGTTCAGCACGCTGGCATCGGA
>CAMBYA010000088.1 GCA_945872035.1 Rhizobium sp. Q54 | reverse complement strand
CAAGCAGTCTGGCTCAGTTGTAGAGGAATATGTCCCGAGGCTCGCATTCCCCACGCTCGACTCTCTGAAAGCCCCGGAGAAGGCTCTCCGCCAGCGCCAGATCCCCGCGACGGTAGACGAGATCGAAAAAGGGCATGCCATCCTTTGGGAAGGCGCCATAGTCGAGTTGGGCGATATACTGGTGGATCAGGAAGGTCGCAGACCTTCCTGAAATTTTCGCCAGCCGCCTCGTGTTTGGAAGTCCGACTTGGTTGAGGTTCAGGAACTGGAAGCGCATCTCGCGCGGGGCGCCTGCGGACCAGACTCGGTCTGGATCGAAGCGAAATCCACTGTCGGCGGTATCGCCATTCTTGACCTTTGCCCACAGGAGTGCGCCCAGTTCCCGCATCAACGCCTCGTGCTTCGGCGAGGCGTCGGACAAGGCCCGCCCCAGCCGCGATGGCGAGAGCCGGATGCGGCCGCCGGACAGGTATGAGAACCATTCCCGGCAATATTGCCGCTGCAGCTTGCCATATTCTAGTTCATGAACCAGCCAGCCGCGCAGGGAAGGGCTGAGTTGCATGTCTTCGGCTGAAAATCCGGGGAACGACCCGGTGCAATAGAAGTTCGCGATGGTCTCGAAGAACGAAGAATGTTGTACCTCCAGCCCGGGGCAGAACATCCGGTACTCGCCAAGGAGATCCTCCCTGTAGCTGACCGTCAGTCCCTTCTTCGCAGTTCCTATCGGCGCCGCCTTGTTGAGGTTCTCACACGAGAGGTACCAGTAATCGAGCCCGACCGTGGCTGCCGCTTCGCTCAGCAGATGACAGAAAACCATGTCCTCGAAATTGTCAGGTCCAATCTGGGCGTAGCCGAAGCCAAGCTCCGGCCATAGGCGGGCGATCCAGCGATACGCCCAGACATGCAGGTAGTCGTGAACCGCGAACAGTACTTCGTTGACCAAACGGTCATCGTGATTGAACTTTCGTGCCGCGCCGCGCCGGTGTGGCAGCCATTCCGCAAGATGCGAATGGCGTCCTGCGAAGACCACGCCCTGAAACGGATTGAAGCCGTCGACGCGCCGATCAACAACCCCTGCGTATGTCCACCGGGAATCAACCCCTCGGATCGCGATCCTTACCGAAGGATCATCGATGAGCTGGGACACCAAGGGGATGTGGAGAAGCGATTCCTGATGAACGGTTTCCGATAGCATGCACGCGGCTTGACCGGAGTGAGACTCTTGATCGGACCTCTCAGCGAGACAGCGCGTCCTTGAGATCGTCTTCGTTCATCTTCTGGATATCATTCTGATCGGCCCGCTGATCCTTGGCGCGCTTTGCATCCTCGCGCCTGTTGTCGTTGTCGTTGTCGTCGATCGTCTTGTCCAGGGTCTTGTCCAGCTTGGCCGAGTCCTTGGCCTTTTTCGACGCCGTCTTGCCCCCTTGGGCAGATGCCGTGCTGGCGCCGACGACAGTCTTGGTTTCCAAGTCTCGAAGCTGGTCGACTGAAACCGATAGTTCAGCCGCTGAAACGAAGCAATGCCGCTTTTGTCCATGGTCTGGCGATGAGGCTAGGTTGTCTCGCCAGGCCGCCCGCATGGGTACGTCAGAACTCGAGCACGTCCTGCATCGTGTAGTAGCCGGCGGACTTCCCTGCGGTCCACAGGGCCGCGTGCACCGCCCCGCGGGCGAAGATGATCCGGTCGCCGGCCTTGTGGGTCAGCTCGATGCGCTCGTCGTCGGCGGCGAAGACAACCGTGTGGTCGCCCGCCACGTTGCCGCCCCGCAGCACCGCGAAGCCGATGTCGCCGCGCTTGCGGGCGCCGGTGATGCCGTCCCGGCCCCGGTCGGCCTTGTCCTCCAGCGTCACGCCGCGTCCCTCCGCGGCGGCGCGGCCCAGCGCCAGCGCCGTCCCCGAGGGCGCGTCCACCTTGTGGCGGTGGTGCATCTCGACGATCTCGATATCGAAGCTGTCATCCAGCACCTCGGCGAGCCGACGGGTGAGCGCGATGGTCAGGTTGACGCCCAGCGAGAAATTGGCCGCCTGCACGACGACGGCGCGCCTGCCCGCTTCGGCGATCGCGGCCTGCTGCTCGGGCTCGAGGCCCGTTGTGCCGACCACATAGGCCGTGCCCGTCTCGGCGGCGATGCGGGCGTTCTCGGCGGTGACCCTGGGAATGGTGAAATCGATGATCACGTCCGCCTTCTGGAACAGTGCCCTCACGTCGCCGCCCAGCGTCACGCCGAGCGGGTCGATGCCTGCCAGCGTGCCCAGGTCCTTGCCCATCTCCGGATTGCCCGGCGCGTCGACCGCGCCGATGACCGTCGCGCCCTTGGCCTCGGTGACCGCGCGCACCAGCGCCCGGCCCATGCGGCCCGCGCCCCCCAGGATGCCCACTGCAAGATCGCTCATGGTTGTCCCCACATTTTCTTGTCATCCCCGCCTTGAGCGGGGACCCATTTCTGGGCAACGACGGTTTTCAGACGCCGGGACCGGGCGAATGAGCCGTTCTCCCATGCGGCGCGGCCTCCACGCCCATGGATCCCCGCTCAAGGCGGGGATGACAACGAGAGGGGAATGGCACGGATCGCATCTATCACGAAACGCGGATGGGCCGAACCCTAATCCTTGATCAGGTCGTCCCAGAACTCCTTCGCCTTGACGAAGAAGCCGTCGGATTGGGGACTGGATTTGCCGCCGCCGGCGGCCTCGAACTCGCGCAGCAGGCGTTGCTGGTCCTTGGTGAGGTTGACCGGAGTCTCGACGCCCACATGCACGAACATGTCGCCGATGCCGCCGCGCTGCAGCCGGGGCATGCCCTTGCCGCGCAGGCGGAACTGACGGCCGGTCTGGGTGCCTTCGGGAATCGCGACCTTGGCCTTCTTGCCGTCGATGGTCGGCACCTCGATGGAGCCGCCGAGAGCGGCGGTGGTCATGGGGATCGGCACGCTCACATGCAGGTCCATGCCGTCGCGCTCGAAGATGCTGTGGGGCTTCACCGACAGGAAGATGTAGAGATCGCCCGAGGGGCCGCCGCGCGTGCCGGCCTCGCCCTCGCCGGACAGGCGGATGCGGGTGCCGTTCTCGACGCCGGCGGGAATGGAGACCGACAGGGTCTTGTCGCGGGTCACGTGCCCGGCGCCATGGCAGGCGGTGCACGGATCGCTCACGGTCTGGCCCGCGCCGTGGCAGGTCGGGCAGGTCCGCTCGACAGTGAAGAAGCCTTGCTGGGCGCGCACCTTGCCCATGCCGCGGCAGGTCGGGCAATCGACCGGCTTGGAGCCGGGCGCCGCGCCGGTGCCGCCGCAGGGTTGGCAGGCGACCGACGTGTTGACGTCGATCTCGGCCTGCTTGCCGGCGAACGCCTCTTCCAGCGTCACCGCGTAGTCGTAGCGCATGTCGGCGCCGCGCTGCGGGCCGCCGCGGCGCTGGCCGCCGCGCTGGCCGAAAGCGCCGCCGAAAAGATCCTCGAAGATGTCGCTGAACGACCCGTTGAAGTTGAAATCGAACCCGCCGCCGCCGGGCCGGCCGCCGCCGTTCTCGAACGCGGCATGGCCGAACTGATTGTAGGCGGCCCGCTTCTGCGGGTCCTTCAGGACCTCGTAGGCCTCGTTGATTTCCTTGAACTTGCGCTCGGCGTCCGTATCGCCGGGATGGCGGTCCGGATGGCACTCCATGGCCTTGGCGCGGAATGCCTTCTTGATCTCGCCATCGTCGGACTCACGGCTGATGCCGAGCATCTCGTAGTAACAGACCTTCGACATCCACGCGTCCCTGGAATTCCTCGAAACAACGGGCGGCAGGGGTTGCCTGCCGCCCGGTCACACTTGAGTTACGACTTGTTCTTGTCGTCGTCCACTTCCTCGAAGTCGGCATCGACGATGTCGTCGCCGCCGCCCGCCGGACCGTCCTGCGGACCGGTGCTGCCGGTCGGCGGGGCCTGGTCGGGCTGGTGCGACTTGTAGATCGCCTCGCCCAGCTTCATCGACGCCTGCAGCGCCGCTTCGGTCCTGGTGTTGATCTCGGCCAGGTCGTCGCCGGCCAGCGCGGTCTTCAGCGCCGCGACGGCGTCCTCGATGGCCTGCTTCTCTGCGGGCGACACCTTGGCGCCATGCTCGGCGAGCTGGCGCTCGGTGGTGTGGACGATCGACTCGCCGTTGTTGCGGGCATCGACCAGCTCACGCCGCTTCTTGTCCTCGCCGGCGTTCGCCTCGGCTTCCTTCACCATGCGCTCGATGTCGGCTTCCGACAGGCCGCCCGAGGCCTGGATGCGGATCTGCTGCTCCTTGCCGGTGCCCTTGTCCTTGGCGGTCACGTTGACGATGCCGTTGGCGTCGATGTCGAAGGCGACCTCGATCTGCGGCACGCCGCGCGGCGCCGAGGGGATGCCGACCAGGTCGAACTGCCCCAGCAGCTTGTTGTCCGCCGCCATCTCGCGCTCGCCCTGATAGACCCGGATCGTCACCGCCGTCTGGTTGTCCTCGGCGGTCGAGAAGATCTGGCTCTTCTTGGTCGGGATCGTGGTGTTGCGGTCGATAAGCCGGGTGAACACGCCGCCCAGGGTCTCGATGCCCAGCGACAGCGGGGTCACGTCGAGCAGCAGCACGTCCTTGACGTCGCCCTGCAGCACGCCGGCCTGGATGGCGGCGCCCATGGCGACGACCTCGTCCGGGTTCACGCCCTTGTGCGGCTCGCGGCCGAAGAACTCCTTCACCCGCTCGACGACGCGCGGCATGCGGGTCATGCCGCCGACCAGCACCACTTCCGAGATTTCGCCGGCCGTCAGGCCCGCGTCCTTCAGCGCCGCCTTGCACGGGCCGATGGTCTTCTCGATCAGCTCCTCGACCAGGGCTTCCAGCTTGGCGCGGGTCAGCTTCATGGTCAGGTGCTTGGGGCCGGACGCGTCGGCGGTGATGAACGGCAGGTTCACTTCCGTCTGGGCCGTGCTCGACAGCTCGATCTTGGCCTTCTCGGCGGCTTCCTTCAGCCGCTGCAGCGCCAGCTTGTCGCCGCGCAGGTCGATGCCGTTCTCTTTCTTGAACTCGTCGGCCAGGTAGTTCAGCAGGCGGATGTCGAAATCCTCGCCGCCCAGGAAGGTGTCGCCGTTGGTCGACTTCACCTCGAACACGCCGTCGCCGATCTCGAGGATCGAGATGTCGAAGGTGCCGCCGCCAAGGTCATAGACCGCGATGGTCTTGCCTTCCGACTTGTCGAGGCCATAGGCGAGCGCCGCGGCCGTCGGCTCGTTGATGATGCGCAGCACGTCGAGGCCGGCGATCTTGCCGGCGTCCTTGGTGGCCTGGCGCTGGGCGTCGTTGAAGTAGGCCGGCACGGTGATGACCGCCTGGGTGATGGTCTCGCCCAGGTACTTCTCGGCGTCTTCCTTCAGCTTCTGCAGGATGAAGGCGCTGATCTGGCTCGGGCTGTACTTGTCGTCGCGCGCCGCGACCCAGGCGTCGCCATTGTCCGCCTTGACGATCTTGTACGGGACCATCCCGATGTCCTTCTGGGTCGCCGGGTCGGTGAACTGGCGGCCGATCAGGCGCTTGATGGCGAAGAAGGTGTTTTCCGGGTTGGTCACGGCCTGACGCTTGGCCGACTGGCCGACCAGGCGTTCGCCGTCGCCGGTGAAGGCGACGATCGACGGCGTGGTGCGCGCGCCTTCCGAATTCTCGATGACCTTGGGGGTCTTGCCGTCCATGACGGCCACGCAGGAATTGGTCGTGCCCAGGTCGATGCCGATAACTTTAGCCATGTCGTGTTCTCCTCTTTTTCCTTGTGGCGGACCGGGGCAGCCACGTCGTGCACCGCGCCGGCCCCCTCGGGAGCCTCGTATTTTGGTTCGGCCGTTATATAGTGAGGCGTTTTTTGGCCTACAACCACTGATGACTCGAAATTCGTGAATCTTCCAAATGCCTTGAATCCCGCCGGAGAGCGCCCATGACCGACGCGGACGCGATCATCGCGCGTCTCGGACTGCTGCCCCATCCGGAGGGTGGCCACTACCGCGAGATCTTTCGCGCGCCCGGCGAGGGGCGCGGCCCGCTCACCTCGATCTACTACCTGCTGCGCGCCGGCGAGCGGTCCCACTGGCACCGCATCGACGCCACCGAGATCTGGCACTGGTATGCCGGCGCGCCGCTGCTGCTGTCGGTGTCGGCGAACGGAAAGGCCATGTCCCGCCACATCCTCGGCAACCAGCTCGACCTGGGCCAGCTTCCCCAGGCCGTCATCCCGCCGCACGCCTGGCAGGCGGCCGAAAGCCAGGGCAACTGGACGCTGGTCGGCTGCACGGTGGCGCCCGGTTTCGAGTTCTCGGGTTTCGAGATGGCACCCGAGGGTTGGCGGCCGGGGCAGGGTTAAGTTCCTAAAATACTATAATAAATCGTCATCCCCGCGCACGCGGGGACCCAGCTCTTCGTAGAGCCCCGGCACTGATGACATCCATTCTTTTCAAGGGATGGCGATGTCGTCAAAGAGGTCGCGCCACTGCGGATTGTTGTCCTCGATCAACTGCAGCTTCCAGCTTCGCCGCCACTTCTTGAGGGTCTTCTCACGCCAGATCGCACCCTGAATGCTGTCGTGCGCCTCGTAGTAGACCAGCATCTTCACGTTGTGGCGTGACGTGAATCCATCCAGGACATCGGTCCGGTGCTCATGGATGCGTTTGGGAAGATTTGACGTGACGCCAACATACAGTGTGCCATTGCGCTCGCTGGCGAGAATGTAAACAAAGGCGTCGAACATGCGGCGGGTCTGAAAGGTACTGATAGCCCGGAAGGCTATCATCGCTGAGACCATCGAGTCATCACCATCGCATGTTGGGAGACCGAGCCCTACGAAGAGCTGGGTCCCCGCGTGCGCGGGGATGACGATTGTTATTTTATTTGAAAGGTTTACCCCTTCAGAAACGTCTCGGCCCTGAACACCGACAGCAGCTCCAGCCCTTCCTTCGCCAGCTCCTCGGCGGCGCCTTCCTGGCGGTCGACGATGGTCAGCACCTTCGTGACCTGCGCGCCCATCTCGCGCATGGTGCGCACCGCCTTCAGCACCGAGCCGCCGGTGGTGGTGACGTCCTCGATCATCAGCACCGTCGCGCCGTTCAGCGCATCGTCCGACGGCAGTCCCTCGATCGGCAGGCGGGTGCCGTGCTCCTTGGGCTGCTTGCGCACGATCAGGCATGGCACCGGCGCGCCGGCCAGCCAGCTCGCCATGGTGGCGCAGGCCAGCGGCGGCACCGCGCCCAGCTCCAGCCCGGCGATGAAGTCGGGCTTCTCCCGCTTCATCACCTCCACGAAGGCGGCGGCGATCAGCGCCGAGCCTTCCGGGTCCAGCATGGTCGGCTTCATGTTGAAGTAGAAATTGCTCTCGCGCCCCGACGCCAGCCTGATGATCTTGCCCATGCCGAACGACTTGGCGCGGATGATCTCGGCAAGGCGCGCCGGATTGGGCGCAAGGATGCTGGCGGCGTCGGACATGGCGAACCTCGGGCTGGGGAACTTGATCGGGTTTATCAGCAGGATTTGGCGTCGGCAAGTAGACGCACCGATTGGATGCGGCTAAGCCTGTAATCCAAGCCCAACGACAGACGTTGCGCATCGCGAATACGCGGTTTACTACGTGCCTATGCGGATCAAAGCCACAATTGTGAAGAATAATAAGGTGGTCGGTCGAAGCACTGTCGACACCGCTAGCGGCGATGCGAAAGCGTTCAAGGCAGTGATGGAAGACGCTCGCCAGCAAGCAAAAGCACGTGAGGTCGCAATTCACTCGCGCCGCAATAGCTACCGAAAGAAGATCTGACCGCAATATCTCCAAGTCTTTGCGGCGAGAAGCACCCGGGCGTTCGACGGATAGGCACTGCGTCCCCGCATCAACTGCCGTGGATCGCCTCGCTCAATCGACTCACTTCCCCGCGTCGGCTTTCGCCGGCGCCTTGGTCACGCCGACCATAGCGGGGCGCAGCAGCCAGTCGTCTAATCTACGACCCAACGCAGATCGTGGGCCTTGCCACTCTCGCGCAGGACCTCTTCAACGGCATTCTTAATCTTCCTGATGCGCTCCCTTTTGCGCTGCCGTCCGAACAAATGCCAAATCCGGGGTTTGTCGGGGAAGAAGTAACAATTCAGGTCAAAGTCGCCCTTGCCGGCGAAACCGCACCCTATGTATAACGAGAGTTCAGGATTCTTGATATCGAGCACCCAGCCCCAGTCTTCCGGGCCTATGTCTCCAACCTCGAGCCCTTTTTGGGGAAGGTGAGCGGCCAGATATTCAAGAGCTACTTTTCCAAGCATCGGAGGCTCTTCGTATTCATCCTCGGGTTCCGGGTCGAACAACGCTTTTGCCTCGAAAATTAATCGTT
>CAMBYA010000087.1 GCA_945872035.1 Rhizobium sp. Q54 | reverse complement strand
CCGGATTCGTGTCGTCGCTGGACCGGGCGTCGCGGGACGGGGTGATCGCCGCGGCCGGCGGCGTCATCATCGTCGGCGACGACCGCCTGCCGATCGGCGCCGTCGGCGTGACCGGCGACACCTCGGACGCCGACGAGGCCTGCGCGCTTGCGGGCATCGCGGCGGCGGGGCTGAAGGCCCAAGGTTAGCGGACCAGACCGGTCACCGGCGGTTGCGGGTCACGCCGAACGGCAAGGCATCGAGGCGCTGCATTTCCGGATCGTCGAACAGGGCCGGGTTTGCGAGGAAGTCACGCGCCATGGCGAGTGAATCATATCCCCAGAACAGTTCGTCGCCGATGGCCAGCGTCGGCACGCCGAACACGCCGCGTTCGATGGCGGCATCCGTGTTCCGGCGCAGCGCCGCTTTGACCGGCTCGGCGTTGATCTGGCTTGCGAGGTGGGGAACCGCGAGCTCCTTGCAAACGCGGGCGAGTTCGTCGGCGGACGACAGATCCCGGCCCTGCGCGAAGATCCTGTCGAATATCTCGTCGACGGCCGCCGATGTCGAACCCAGGGCGACGATCAGCCGAAGCGAGCCCAGTGACAAGAACGGATGGGTCGGCGGAAACCGGAACGGAATGTGCTCCACGTCCGCGAGCCACTGGCAGTAGCGGTAGGTGTGAATGCGTTTGGCCGGCACTTCGGCGGGTCCCAGTTGCCCCCAATGATTGAGCAGCGCGCCGAACACGACAGGAACGGGCGTCACTGGCACGTCCAGCGGCGCGCGCCGCAGCGCCTTCCACATCAGGTAGGCGAAGGGAGAGATGGTGTCGAAATAGAAGGTGGCTTCCCGCCGGTCCTCTGTCATCGCCGCTCCAGACATGTCATGGGGTCTCACCAATTCGCTCGCTCCAGCTTCGGATCATGCGCGGGTTGCCGCGACCATCGCCATCGCAATCAGGCCGACTATCGGCCGATCAGCATGGCTGCGATCTTCTCCAGCCTGGCGCCGAAAGGCGGGCGCAGCGCACCGCCCAGATTGAGCTTCGATTGGCGCAAGACGGATTTCGCGTGACTGAAGGTCCGGAAGCCCGTCTCGCCGTGATAGGCGCCGATGCCGCTGGGCCCGACGCCGCCAAAGGGAAGGTCGTCGACGGCAACATGGAGCAGCGTGTCGTTCACGGTCATGCCGCCCGCCGTGGTCCGCTCGATCACCTTGCGCTGAGCGGCGGCATCGTTGGAAAAGTGATAGAGCGCCAGTGGCCGGTCGTGCGCATTGATGTAGTCGATGGCCTCGTCGAGCGCCGCATAGGTCTTCACCGGCAGTACCGGCCCGAAGATTTCCTCCTGCATGACCTTCATGTCGTCCGTGGCATCGAAGATCAAAGTCGGTGCGATCTTGCGCTGGTTGCCAAGATTCTCCGCACCGGGATTGATCGTCTCGATCCGCGCCCCCTTGGCGCGCGCGTCATCGATCAGGCCCTTGACCCGATCGAAGTGCCGGTCCGCGACGATGGAGGTATAGTCCGGATTGTCGGCGAGCGTCGGGTACATCTGCATGATCTGCGACGACAGGGCGCGGCCAAACTGGTCGACCTTGCCGTCGGGAACGAACACGTAGTCGGGCGCGATGCAGGTCTGGCCGGCGTTCAGCATCTTGCCGAGGGCGATGGACCCGGCCGCCCTGTGAAGGTCGTAGTCGTCGCCGATGATCACTGGCGACTTGCCGCCCAGTTCCAGCGTCACCGGCACCAGGTTCTCGGCGGCGGCCATCATCACGCGCCTTCCTGTCGCGGTGGAGCCGGTGAACATCAGATGATCGAACCGCTGGCGGCTGAAAGCGGACGCGACGTCGGGGCCACCCTGAATCACCGCCACCCGGTCTTCGTCGAAGATTTCCGACAGCATGGCGGTCAGCAGCGCCGAGGCGCCAGGAGTGAGTTCGGATGGTTTCAGCACGACCCTGTTGCCGGCGGCGAGCGCCTGTCCCAGCGGCACAAGCGCCAACTGAAACGGGTAGTTCCACGGCGCCATGATGCCGACGACACCGAGCGGCTGATAATGAATCTCTGCCCGGGCAAACGGATGCTGCAGCCGGTTGAGCGGACGGTTCCGGGGCCTCATCCATGAGGCGAGGTGCTTGCGCGCATGGCGCAGCGACATCACCGTCGCCAAGGTCTCGGCCAGAAGGGTCTCGTGACGGCTGCGGTTGCCGAAGTCCTCGCTCAACACCTCGGCCATCCGGTCCCGGTACTTGCGGACCTGCCCTTCCAGCGCCTTCAGGTGGTCGATGCGCACGGCCAGCGGCGGCGGACCGTCGCGAAGGAAGGCCGCGCGCTGACGGTTGACAACTTCAGTGATGATTTCCATGACGTCTCTTTGCTATGGCGCCACACAGACAATGGCGGGTTGCTGGCGGGTTGGGGTCGGATTCTGAAGAAGGACAGTCACCCCTGCGGCAAGCGCGAACGGACCGGCGCCTTCCTTCCGGCATCAGATTACCTAGGCCGGCCAGGCGGCCCGTCCAGCGGGTGAAGACCGCTTCCAGGAGATCCAGGCCGGCCTTCGCTGCGTATCACGCTCAGGAGAAACCAACATGCATCTTCATTCCAAAGTCCTGGCCGCCTTGTTCATTCTCACCGTCGGAATCACCGCGTCAACGCCGGCCCGGGCCTCGCTCGAGCACAGGTCCTTGGTTGAGGCGCGGGTGCTTGAGATAATCCCCGAGGCGCGTCTTTCCGGCTCCGGCTCGCTACGCCTCTTCGGCTTTCACATCTATGACGCGCGGCTGTTCGTGGGGCCGGATGGTGTCGGCGACGACCTCACGGCTAACCAGCCCTATGCCCTGGACCTGCGCTACGCGCGCGACTTCAAGGGCGCGGCAATTGCCCAGCGCACGCGCAAGGAAATGGCACGGCTCGAACTCGGCAATGACTCGCAACGCCGCCAGTGGGAGGCGGCGCTGGCGGCAATCTTTCCCGATATACGCAAGGGAGATCACCTGACCGGCATCTACCGGCCGGAAGGCTATACGGAATTCCTGAAGAACGGCACGCCCATCGGGCGGATCGAGGGCGCCGATTTCGCACGGTCCTTCTTCGCGATCTGGCTGCATCCCGACAGCCGTGCCCCGGACGTGCGCGCCGCCCTGCTCGGACAGGCCAGACCCCTGTGACGTCGGCGGCGCCTGGCCGGCCGATTGCCGCTCCGTCGGCCGCGGCGCTCGCCGCCTATGGCGCCTTCGCCCTGCCGCTGGGCTTCCTGGCGCTGCCGCTCTATGTGACGCTGCCGGACTTCTATGCGCGCCAGCACGGCCTGCAACTCGCGCTGATCGGCGCGCTGCTGCTGGTCTCCCGGCTTGCCGACGCGTTCGCCGATCCATTCATCGGCCGCTGGATCGACCGCATGCGGGCGGGGAACGGCTATGGCGCCGCGATCATCCTGTCCGTGCCCATGGTGGCATGTGGTTTCGCCGGGCTGTTCCTCGCCCCGCCGCTCGAGCCGGTCGCCGCGTCCGCCTGGCTGCTGGGACTGCTGCTGCTGAGCTTCGCCGGCTTCAGCCTGGGATCCATCGCCTATCACGCCTGGGGCGTCGAACTTGCCTCGGCACCGGCGGACCGAGCCCGTGTCGCCGGTGTGCGCGAGGGATTCGGCCTGGCCGGCATGCTGCTCGGCGCGCTCGCTCCGCAATATGCCGGAATGGCCGCCACCAGCGCGGCGTTGGCCGCGCTGCTGCTGCTGACAGGCACATGGCTGTTGCTGCGCGCACCGTCTCCCGCCGTGCCGGCACCGCGCCGTGACAGGCCTGACAGTTGGCTGCTGCCGCTGCGCCGCCCCGGCTTCGGGCCGCTCTGGGCAGTGTTCGTGGCGAACGGCATCGCCAGCGCCATACCGGCCACGCTGATGCCGTTCTTCGTCCGCGACGCGCTCGGCGCCAGCGACTGGTTCGGCCCCTATCTGGCGCTCTACATGGTGGCGGGAGCCGTGTCGATCCCGCTCTGGATCAGGCTTGGCGGCCGGATCGGCCTCGCCAAGGCATGGCTGGCCGGCATGGCGCTGGCGGTCGCCACCTTCGCCTGGGCCTTCTTTCTGCCAGGCCAGTCGCCGGAGACGGCGCGTCTCGGCTTCGCCGCCGTCTGTGCCCTGTCCGGCATCGCCCTGGGCGCCGACCTTGTCCTGCCGACGGCCCTGCTCGCCGGCATCATCCAGCGGGCCGGGGACGCGGACAGCCGCGGAGGCAGCTATTTCGGCATCTGGAACTTCGGCGCCAAGCTCACCCTGGCGCTGGCCGCCGGCCTGGCGCTGCCGCTGATCGGCTTGCTGGGATACGAGCCCGGAGTGTCGAACGATGCCGGCGCACTGGCCGGTCTGGCGGCAACCTACTGCCTGCTCCCTTGCGTGCTGAAACTTGCGGCCGGCGCGCTGCTGTGGCGATCACGGGCGGCGCTCGCGGGGGACTGATCCGGGCCTCCGCCGCAAACGTATTTCATACAAGGTTGTCCGGAAACACGCGACGCATCCGGCGCATCCATCACCGCACCGGGAGTTTCAGCTTGTTCCGACTTCGCTACCTCGCCGGATATCTCGCCGTCGCGCTCGCCCTAACGGGATGCACGTCCATGAAGCCGCAGGATTTCGCCGCCGCCGAGCCCAAGCTGGTGCTCGAGGACTACTTCCAGGGCCATTCGCGTGCCTGGGGCATTTTCGAGGATCGCTTCGGTAACTTGCGTCGCCAGTTCGTGGTCGACATCAAGGGCACCTGGGATCCGGCGTCGCGCACCCTCACCCTGGTCGAGGACTTCGTCTATTCGGACGGGGAGCGCCAGCAGCGCGTGTGGCGCATCGAGAAACTGGCCGAAAACCGGTATCGCGGTGTCGCCGGTGACGTGATTGGCGCCGCCGACGGCATCACCAGTGGCAACGCGCTGTTCTGGGAATACGACATGGACCTGAAGGTGGGCGACGCGGTCTGGCGCGTCCGCTTCTCCGACTGGATGTGGCTGCAGCCGGGCGGCGCACTGATCAACAAGGCGCGGGTGAAGCGCTGGGGAATCGAGATCGGCACGGTGACGCTGTTCTTCCAGCAGGATGCGGAGCGCCCGGCATCGGTGGAGCGCCGCGCGGCCGAGTAGCCAGCCTGCCCGCGCTATCGGCGTCTCAGCCCCTTCGGCCGCGCGGCATCGACAGCAGCGTAACGAACAGCGGCGGATTCAGGAAGAACGGACTCATGGCCAGGAAAAGCCCAAGCCCGGCGACCTGCATCGGGTCGTAGGCGGCTGGAAATCCGGAAAAATGTGGTTGAGGAGGCGCCGGATTGGCCGTGGTGCGCGGCGCTCCCTGGGCATCTTCCATTCTCATGGTCGTTGCTCCGTTGCATGAGTTGCTTCCATTGCCGGCCTATCTGGGCACGGAAACCAGCAAGTCAAGATTGCCTGCGGGCATTGCACAAAAGCAAAGGGCCGGAGCATTCGCTCCGGCCCTTTATCAAAGATCGATCCGTTGGGCTCAGTCGCCGCTGATCGTATTGACCGAACTGTTGCCGATCGCAACCGCCCCGATCGAATTCCCCCGAACGGAGAAGCTGCTGCCGTTGCTGGCACCGTTGAGCGTGGAACCGAAGCCGATGCCCACCTGCACCCCGCTGACAGAGGCGCTGATCGTGGTGCCCGAGGTCGATTGCAGGTTGGAGAGGGCAGCCGACGGATGCTCGAACGTACCGGTATCGAGCGTGAGCGAGTTGGTCGACTCGTTGCCAACCGCCGAGGCGGTGATCTCGTTGTCCGACACCGTTACCGACGTGGTGTTGAAGCCTGCCGGTCCGATATTCGCACCGACCAGGATACCGCTCGCCGTACTGGAGACCGTCGAATTGCTGACGGACTGCATGTTCAGCACCGCGTAGCTCGCCCCTGTCACCGCGATCCGGGCAGTTGCCGCCGGATCGATTGTGACGCCGGCGCCGCTCGACTCCTGCAGCGATGCGCCGGCAGTCGTCGAGAGCGCGTTGAGGGCGCTGTTCGCGGTGGAAGAGGCGTTCAGGACATTGCCGGACACGCCCACAGTGCTGTTCAGCGCTCCGCCGGCGACATCGACGCCGAAGGCGGCATCCGAGATCGTGGAGCCGATCACGATATCGTTGAACACCTGGATATTGCCGATCTGGCCGGTTGCGTCGCTGTCGGACCCGGCCTTCAGCGCGAGCGTATTGGAGGAGAAGAAGCCCGTCGCGCTGGATCGGGCCAGATTGTTCGAGACCGTAAGCGCGTCAGCGCTCAGACCCGAACCGGTCAAGAGCCCGAGCGATACACCGTCGGTAAGCGCACTGATGGTGCCGCCGTCGCTGAAGCCGGTCTGGACATTGAGCAGATTGTAGTCGGCGTCGAGCGTCGTATCGTCAAGTCCGGGCTGACCGATGTCGGGTGTCGGAGCCGTCACGCCGCCGAGAAGGCTCGACCCGGCGGTTGCCGTCAACTCATTGATCGCCGTGCCACCGACAGCGATGGCACCTACCGCGTTCTTCGTCACCGAAACACCGACCGACCCGGCATTCGCCAACGAATCCAAACCGCCGGGCGTCAAGGTTGCACTCAGTGCTCCGATGGTCACCCCGGTGGTCACGGCCTTCGACGAGGCATCGGTTGCCAGGGTCTGGAGCGAGACCAGCGATGCGCCGGGCGTATCGTCGGCGTCGCCGATCGCGGCCTTTGCATCGAGTTCAAGCGTGTTCGATGCGCCGTGGATCGTGGACTGGCTGAGGACGAGGTTGTTGGAAATCGTCAACGATCCCGTATCGAACGTATCGACGTTCGCGATGATACGGGCCTGCTCGACCTTCGACGAGACCTGCTCGGCATTGGGAATGGCATTGATGTTGCCGGCGCTGCCCTGCTGGTTGATCAGGCCGATGTCACCGGTAACCCGGATCATCGGGTTGGCGCCGGCCGGACCGGGAACGGGCCCCGCCAGCGGGTTCTGCACGACAACACCGGGAGCCGCGTCGGAGCCGCTGTAGATGTCGTTGCCGCTGACAGTAAAGAGGTTGGTGGTCCGGTTCGACGACGCCGCCGCGATGATGCTGTTCTTGGACAGGTCGATGGCGGTGTCGGTCAAGGTGATGGTCGGCGAAATGACGCTGTCCTCGTCAAGGTCGACCACGATCTCGGTATCGAACGCGGTCGCGGAGATGTCGACGTCGCCGCCGATGCTCTGCGAGTTCGCCAGGAAGCCCTGGGCGTTGTTGGTATTGTAGTCGAGCGTCAGCGTATTGCTGGAATCGCTGCCCCGCGCCTCGGCGACCAGCGAGTTCTTGTGGATGGACAGCGCCGTGGTGTCGATCGCCGCAGCCCCGTCCGCATCGATCCGCAGGCCAACGGGCGTGCCGCCCCCGCTGCCATCGAGCAGCGCGGTGACGTCGAGGCTGTTCACCTGGCGAGACGCCAGACCGAAGGTGGTGGCCGGCGAGAAAGCGATCGGGAAGCTCAGGCTGGTATCGCCGAGGTCGGCCAGCGGCGTCGTGGTGCCGACGACGTCGGGCAGCGTGAGGCCTTTTGCGGCGAGCGTGTTGACGACGCTGTTCACCTCGGCATGGACCAGGAAGTCGTTATCGTCGATGCTGATGCTGCTCGAGCCGATCTTGCTGCCGCCGATCAAGCCTTTGACGTCGTTGAGGTCGACGATCGCGCGGAGCGTGTTGCCTTCGGCAGAAATGCCCAGGTTGCTGCCCTGGCCGACCACCTCGCCGACCTGGTTCGACGCCAGGATGGCGATCGGGCCATTGGCCGGGCCACCGGCGCTCGACGCCTTGGACAGGTCGAAATTGTCGACGTCCAGGGAAAGGCTGTTGACCGCGACGTTGCCGAGCGCCTCGACCGTCATGGTGTTTTCGTCGATGGAGACGCTGTTGTCCTTGAAGGCGCCCGTGGTGCCGATGATCAGGTCGAGGTCCGAATTGTCGTTGACGACCTGCAGGCTCTTGCCGTTTCCGGAATCATAAAGGTTGGTGAATACCTGGTCGTTCACCAGCATGTTCTCGGCGTTGACGTTCACCCAGTCCACGTTCTGGTCGAACAGGACCGCGCATAGGCGGACGCCACCGTCGTCGTGAGCACCTGGGTGCCGGCGGTGATCGACGCCGTGTTGACGGCGGTATTGATGATCGCGGACGCCAGCAGGTCATTGCTGTCGATGCTGAACGTCGAGCTGCCGATCGAGGCGGGCGAACCGTCGCCGGCCGTGCCCACCGACAGCGTGATGTCGGCGTCGAACTGGTCGGCAATCATCGCGGCGGACTTGCCGTTGTTGTCGTCGTCGGCGACGGACTGGACGTTGACCAGGGCCGACGGGCTGTCGAGGGTGCCGGCGTTCACGGTCAACTTGCTGGTCGCCTCGTTCAGCGTCGCCGCGACGGTGCCCTGGTT
>CAMBYA010000086.1 GCA_945872035.1 Rhizobium sp. Q54 | reverse complement strand
GGCGACCGCGCTGGCGGCGGTCCGCAAGTCGGTGCTGATGATCGACCTGGACCCGCAGGGCAACGCGAGCACCGGCCTTGGCATCAACCGGGCGTCCCGCAAGGTCAGCATCTACGACGTGCTGATGCGCGACCACGACCTGGGTGATGCGCTGATCCAGACGGCGATCCCCGGGTTGAAGCTGGTCTGCTCCACCGTCGATCTGGCGGGCGCCGAGCTGGAACTTGTCAATGGCGAGGACCGCGCCCAGCGGCTGCGCCAGTCGCTGCGCAACGGTGAGTCCGGCGAGGCGCTCGAGGCTTTCGACTATGTGCTGATCGATTCGCCGCCGTCGCTGGGACTGCTGACGCTCAACGCGCTGGTGGCAGCTGACACGGTGCTTGTCCCGCTGCAGACCGAATTCTTCGCGCTGGAGGGCCTCAGCCTGCTGATGAAGACCATCGAACGGGTGCGCGGCGCGTTCAATCCGGACCTCCGCCTCGAAGGCGTCGTCTTGACCATGTATGACCGCCGCAACCGGCTGTCGAGCCAGGTGGAGGATGATGTGCGCGACTTCATGGGCGACAAGGTCTTCAAGACCGTGATCCCGCGCAATGTGCGGCTGTCGGAGGCGCCGAGCCATGGCAAGCCGGCCATTGTCTACGACATGCGCTGCCCCGGCAGCATGGCCTACATCAAGCTGGCGTCCGAGCTGCTGAAGCGCGAGAGGAAACTCGTCGGCGTATGATTTCAAGGACTTAGATATGGCAGACGACAAGAAGCGCCGCCCCGGCGGCCTGGGCCGCGGGCTTTCCGCCCTGCTCGGTGACGATCCCGTGGCGGCCGATGCCGCGCCGCGCGGCGCGCGCGAGTTGCCGATCGAGAAGCTGCATCCCAACCGCTACCAGCCGCGCACGCGCTTCGATGATGCGGCCATAGAAGACCTTGCCACGTCGATCAAGGCGCGCGGTATCCTGCAGCCGATCCTGGTGCGTCCATCATCCTCCCGGCCGGGCGAATATGAGATTGTCGCCGGCGAACGCCGCTGGCGCGCGGCGCAGCGGGCGCGGCTGCATGCCGTGCCGGTGATCGAGAAGACGCTGTCCGATGACGAATCGCTGGAGATCGCCATCGTCGAGAACGTGCAGCGACAGGATCTGTCGCCCATCGACGAGGCACGCGGCTACCGGCGGCTGATCGACGAATTCGGCCACAACCAGCAGGACGTGGCCGAGGTGGTCGGCAAGAGCCGGCCGCATGTGGCCAACATGGTCCGGCTGCTGAGCCTGCCCGAAAAGGTGCAGGCGCTGCTCGACAACGGCGCGCTGTCCATGGGCCACGCCCGCGCGCTGGTGACGTCCGACAATGCCGAATGGCTGGCGCAGGAGATCGTCGCGCGCGGTTTCAACGTCCGCCAGGCCGAGGATCTGGCCCGCGAGGCACCGCGCTCGAAGGGGCGCGGCCCGGTGCGCACCATGAAGGACGCCGACACGCGGGCGCTGGAGAAGCAGCTTTCCGAGGTGCTCGGCCTGCGGGTCGCCATCGAGCACAAGGGTCCGGGCGGTTCCGTGGTGATCAAATACGGTACCCTCGACCAACTCGAGGATGTGACGGCGCGGCTGGCTGCCAAGCGGTAAGCTGTTGTAACGAGGGAGTTTTACCCGCAGCCACTCCATTGTCACCCCAGACTTGTTCCGATAAGCGTCAACTTAGCGGGCGAGCCTACCCTCTCCTTTGTCATCCCCGCCAAGCGAAGCGCGCGCGGGGATCCATGTCGACCCGAGACTCGCAACTATCACGTGGAGAGATGGGCCCCTGATCGCAAGTCGCGCAGCCGCGAACCTGCCGGTTCTCGGGCTCAACCAGCGTCGGGGATGACAACTTCAGAGCGTGCGACCGCTCAGTGGACGCTTATCGGAACAAGTCCGCGGTGACAATAGAAGGAGGATGGTTGTCGGCATCGATTGGCGGAATCATGGAAATTGATTTTTGGCCAAGATGGAAGATCCGCGCGTGAATGTTTGAATCGCAGTTATGTAAAGAAATCAGCAACCTGAAATCCTACGCCCTCGCCGCGGCAACGAGGCGCATCATGGCGCGGGCGGTGATGGCTTCGGCCGGCATGCCGGTGGTCTTGCAGGCCATCTCCGCCTCCAGCAGCAGCGCGAGCGCCGTCGCCAGCTTCTTCGTGGTCCAGCGCCCGAGCAACTGGCGCATCTCGTTGCCCTCGCTCTGGAATGCGGGCGGCCTGAGCATCTTGAACGCGGCATCGATCGGCGTGCCGCGCTCGGCCAGGCTCGCGACCAGGTGCAGCCGCTGCATGCGCCGCGAGGTAAGCCGCAGCAGGCCGACGGCGCTCTCGCCGGTTTCCTCTGCCTTGGCGAGCGCGGCGATCAACGCCTTCATGTCGCCGCGCGCCGCGGCCTTGCCGACGGCGTCGAATGCCTCGGCCGCACTGTCGCCGACGCAGGCGCGCGCGTCCTCCGCACTGACGACGCCGTCGCCGCCCAGCTTGTAGAGCGCCAGCTTGTCCAGTTCCTGCCGGCTGACCATGCGGTCGCCGCCCAGGCTGGCGCGCAGATGCAGGCGCGCCTCCTCGCTGACCACCAGTCCCTGCCCCGCCAGCACCTGGTCGATCAGGCCATCGATGGTCTCGGCGCTGTCGTAGCCGCACTCGACGGCGGCCGCATTGGGCGCCTCCTCGAATGCCTTGCGCAGGCTGCTCTGGCGGCCCAGGTCGTCGCCGGTCACCAGCACGAAGCCGTCGCCCGGAGGCGCGGCGAGGAACTCCGCGAACAGCTTGGCGTGACGGTCGCCGGCACGGCCCACCTTCACCAGCCGCCGGCCGCCCATCATGGAGATGGCGGCGGCTTCGTCGGCGAGGCGCGCGGGATCCGCAAGCAGCGTGGCCGCGTCCAGGTCGGCGACGCGGAACGGGTCCCTGGGATCCTCGACGATGGCCTTGGCCACGACGCCTGCCCGCTCCCGTACCAGCCCCTCGTCCGCGCCGAACACCAGGAGCGCGCGGAGCTGCGCGTCCGGTCTGTCGGTGAAGCGCTTGAGTTGGGCCGGTGTGAATTTCATGGATACAAGCGATAGTAGGGATGAAACCCTACAATACCACGGATCGAGGAATCAGGCTATTTGCCCTTGTCGAAGAACACCGCGATGCGGGTCTTGATCTCCTCGGCGAGCTCGACGGCAAGCTTTTCCTGCGCGTCCTGCTGGGCGATCACGGTCGGATAGTCCTGCTGCACGATATCGAAGGCGGTCTCGGCCCAGGTGGTGCCGGTCAGCGCCACCTTGTCGGTGGCGATCTCGCGCAGCTCGAACCGGGCGCTCATGCGGTAGTTGGCGCGGGTCGCCGAGGCGTTCTGGCGGATGGCGACGTCCTCGCGTTCCTCGCCCACCTTCAGCGCCAGCTCGTACACCGGCGCGCCGCCGGCGCCGCCCGGCGTGATGGCGTCGACCAGCGCGTTGCGGACCACCTGTCCCAGCCGGTCGGGAATCGGCCTGATGTCGATGGTCGCCATCCGGTCCATGACCGAGGCCGACGACGCCGTGGCATCCGCGCCATACATGGGCTTGAAGCCGCAGCCCGGCAGGGCGAGGGAGACCATCAGGATGACGAGGGCGCGGCGCATGCGGCCACTATGCCACGATATTGACGATGCGTCCCGGCACGACGATCACCTTGCGGATCTCCTTGCCGGCAACGGCCTCGCGGATCTTCGGTTCGGCGAAGGCGGCGGCCTCGGCATCTTCCTTGCTCGCGTCGCGCGGCAGGTCGATGGTGGCGCGCAGCTTGCCGTTGACCTGGACGGCGATCTTCACCGTCTGGTCGATCACCAGCGCCGGATCGGCCTCGGGCCAGGCGGTCTCGAACAGCGGCGTGGTGTGGCCCAGCTCGGCCCAGGCTTCCTCGGCCAGGTGCGGCATCATCGGCTCTGACAGACGCACCAGCGTCTCCAGCGCCTCGCGCAGCGCCCAGCCATCGGCCAGTCCGGGCGACTTGAAACCGTTGATCGCATTGGTCAGTTCATAGATCTGCGCGACCGCCGTGTTGAACCTGAAATTGTCGATGCCGTCCGTCACCGCCTTGATCGCCTTGTGGGTCGACCGGCGCAGCGCCACGGCGTCGTCGCTCAGATTGTCCGGTGCCGGCGTCCCGGCGCCGGGCAGGCCGATCGACTCGCTTACCAGCCGCCACACCCGCTGGGCATGGCGCCACGCGCCTTCGATGCCGCTTTCCGACCAGTCCAGGTCGCGCTCGGGCGGGCTGTCCGACAGCATGTACCAGCGCGCCGTGTCGGCGCCGTAGGTCTCGATGATGTCGGTGGGATCGACCGTGTTCTTCTTGGACTTGCTCATCTTCTCCGAGCGTCCAACAGTGACGGGCGAACCATCCCGCGTGAGCAGGCCATCGCCGTTCCGCACGATGTCCTCGGGCGACAGCCACTTGCCGTCCGGGCCCTTGTAGGTCTCGTGGTTGACCATGCCCTGGGTGAACAGGCCCTGGAACGGCTCCGTCAGCGACACCATGCCGCACCTCTCCAGCGCGCGGGTGAAGAAGCGCGCATACAGCAGGTGCAGCACCGCGTGCTCGACGCCGCCGATATACTGGTCGACGGGCATCCAGCGGTCGACGGCTTCCCGATCCAGCGGCCGGTCCGGGTCGAGCCCGCAGAACCGCAGGAAGTACCACGAGGAATCGACGAAGGTGTCGCAGGTGTCGGTCTCGCGCCGCGCCGCCTTGCCGCAGGACGGGCAGTCCACATGCTTCCAGGTCGGGTGCCGCTCCAACGGATTGCCCGGCACGTCGAAGGTGACGTCGTCGGGCAGCAGCACGGGCAGCTGGTCGCGCGGCACCGGCACCACGCCGCAATCACCGCAATGGATGACCGGGATCGGGCAACCCCAGTAGCGCTGGCGCGACACGCCCCAGTCGCGCAGCCGGTAGTTCACCTCGCGGGTGCCGGCGTCGAGCCGTTCCAGCTCGTCGAGCACTCGCTTCTTGGCGTGGGGCACCGACAGGCCGTCCATGAACCGGGAATTGCCCAGCCTGCCGTCGCCGTCATAGGCCTTGTCGGCGACGCTGAAGCTGTCGTGCGTCTCGCCTTCGGGGAACACGACAGGCGTCACAGGCAGGCCGTATTTGCGAGCGAAATCCAGGTCGCGCTGGTCATGGGCCGGGCAGCCGAAGATGGCGCCGGTGCCGTACTCCATCAGCACGAAATTGGCGATATAGACCGGCAGGGTCCAATCGGGATCGAACGGGTGCGTCACGCGCAGGCCGGTGTCGAAGCCCATCTTCTCGGCGGTCTCGATCTCGGCCTCGCTGGTCCCGGTGCGCTTGCACGCCTCGATGAACGCAGCGGCGTCGGCATTTCCCTTCGCCGTTTGCTGGGCGATCGGATGGCCGGCGGCGATGGCGCAGAAGCTGGCGCCGAACAGGGTGTCGGGCCTCGTGGTGTAGACCTCGATCGCCTCGTTGGTCCCGGCGATGCGGAAATGCACTCGGGCGCCTTCCGACCGACCGATCCAGTTGCGCTGCATGATGCGCACCTTCTCGGGCCAGCGGTCCAACGTGTCGAGGCCGGCCAGCAGGTCTTCGGCGAAGTCGGTGATCCTGAAGAACCACTGGGACAGCTTGCGCCGCTCGACCGCCGCGCCGGAGCGCCAGCCTTTGCCGTCGATCACCTGCTCGTTGGCCAGCACCGTGTGGTCGACCGGGTCCCAGTTGACGTAGCTTTCCTTGCGCTCGACCAGGCCGTGCTCCAGGAACGACAGGAACAACGCCTGCTCGTGGGCGTAATAGTCCGGGCTGCAGGTGGCGAACTCGCGGCCCCAGTCTATGGCAAGGCCCAGGCTTTTCAGCTGGCCACGCATGGTGTCGATGTTCTGGTAGGTCCAGGCCGCCGGGTGCACCTTGCGCTCCATGGCGGCATTCTCGGCGGGCATGCCGAAGGCGTCCCAGCCCATGGGATGCAGCACGTTGAAGCCGCGGGCGCGCTTGTAGCGGGCCACCACGTCGCCCATGGTGTAGTTGCGGACGTGGCCCATATGGATGCGGCCCGACGGATAGGGGAACATCTCCAGCACGTAGTAGCGCGGCTTGTCCGCGTCCTCGCGGGTGGCGAAGCTGTCGTGCTCCGCCCAGATGTCCTGCCACTTCCGCTCGGCGGCCTTGGCGTTATAGCGGCTCATGAACCTGGTTCTTGGCTGGATCATCCTGCTTTCGGGATCCCGAATGCAGATAGGATGATCGATTCTAAAGAACTAGAGCAGCTTGGCTGCCCTAGGGGGATCAGTCGTCTTTTTCGGTCACCGTGCCGATGCGGATCTGCCGCGCGCGGACCAGGATGGCGTCCTCGACGCCGGCGACCGTGGCCTGCTGCACCGGCTGCTCGGCCCATTCGCCGCTCCGGTCCTTGGCCTGGCGGTTGATCGACACCTTGAGCGCGTCGGCGCGCAGGCGCGAATCCATCACGGCGATGCGCATCTTTACCCGCTCGTTGGGCGCCGACGGATCGGTGTACCAGTCGGTGACGATGACGCCGCCGGTAGCGTCGGTCGAGGCGATCGGCATGAAGTTGAGGGTTTCGAGCGCCGCCTGCCACAGATAGCCATTGACGCGCATGCTGGCCGCCTGCTCGAGCTGGACCGGCTTGTAGCGGTCGGCCACTTCCTTGCTGCCGCCGCCGCACGCGGTCAGGGCGGTCATGCCCGCCAGCATGATGACTCGAAACGCTATCCTCGGCATATGTTCGCCTCAGTCTGATGAAGGGGTTGCGGGGCGCGCCGCCGGGACTTTATACAGGCGGGGCCGCCGATTGAACAACCGGTTTAAGGATGCCGGGCGTTCCGCCGCACCGCGCCGCCGGGCCGGACCGACCGATTCCCTGTGGATAACCGGGAAATCATCCGTGTTTTCATGGCCGTCCCCTGTGAGTCTTCTTGATTTGCCGGAAAGGTTGGAGTGGAATATATAAGGATCGAGACCAGATAAGTTGAGAGTGGGGCGGAATTGGTCTAAGAGACCCCGCGTCCACGCAGAGGAAACGAACAAGGAGCACGGCCCATCCCGACAGGGATCGCGCCGCGAACAAGATGGGGCCGCTGGTTAAAGGTGCATTGGTATCGGTGATGGCGCTGGCCCTCGGGCACCAGGCGGCCGCTCAGGATTCCATCCAGTTCATCGACGGCGGCGACCTCCAGCTGCTCGAACCCACCCGCCCGGCGCCGCAGCCCTGGCAGTCGCTGGCCAAGGACAAGGCGGGCACGGCGACGACGATCACCACGCCTGCGCCCGGCGCCGACAACCCGCTGTTCCATCTGCGGTCCAAGCCGCAGCTCGACGGCATGCGCATCGGCGCCGACATCAAGCTGGACGAATCCGACAAGATCGAGCTGCGTGAAGCCAGTCGCCTGTCGTTCCAGGCGGATATCGGCACCATGCCGGCATTCTCGAGCGGCGCCGTGCAGGGTCCGTTCGGTTCGCCGGCCACCACGGCCATGACCCGCACGGGGCTCGACGAGCGCGCACTGTTCGCCCGCTCCGCAACGGTCAACCTGAGCAAGCCGCTCACCGTCGCCATGCTGCGCGATCCGCAGGTCATGGTGCCGCACTATGCCGGCTTGCGCATCGGCTACGCTTCCGGCTATTCGGCCGACGATCCGCTGGGCCTCGATCCGTCGCAGCGTGGCTTCGAGGTCTATCTGAGCTCGGCGGCCATGAGCACCGGCTACGACAGCACCAGCCTGGCCTATACCAGCGTGCCCAGCTTCGCCCATCCCGAGTCGGCCTACAATGTCGGCGTCAACATGGGCTACCGCGGCTTTACCATGGCCGCATCCTACCTGCGCGGCACCGCCGAGGACGCGCCCGGCTACGAAAGCTACGATCTGGGCGTCAGCTACAATTTCGGCAGCTGGGTGACCAGCGTCGCCGTCGGCGGCTACTTCGCCGACCGCAACCCGCTCAGCCTGCTGCAGATGTCCGACATCGACCAGCTCTACAGCGTCGAGATCGGCGCCGCCTATGAGCTGCGCCCCGGCATCCATCTGCTCGGCCGCCTGAAGTTCTTCGACTCGCGCACGGTGTTCCGCGAAACCGCCCTCGACGGCATGGGCGGCAGCTTCTACGTCGGCACCAGCTTCGGGTTCTGATCCCGTCTCCCGTCCCTGCTAACGTCCAGCGATCGCGCCGATGGCTGCGATCCCCGCGATCCCTGCGGCCCGCAGCCGGCTAACGGTCTCCTCATCCACGCCGCCCAGCGCATAGACCGGCATGTCGGTCGTGCGCACCAGCGCGGCCAAGCGCACGGTCCCCAGATGTGGCGCACCCGGATGACTGCGCGTCGCGAACACCGGCGACAGGAACGCGGCATCCGCGCCCGCCAACGCCGCGCGGCGCAGTGCTGGACGACCGT
>CAMBYA010000085.1 GCA_945872035.1 Rhizobium sp. Q54 | reverse complement strand
GTCCGGATGGTGGCTGCTGCTCGGCCTGGTGCCGTTCGTGGGCGGCCTGATCCTGATCTACTTCTTCGTGCAGAAGGGCACCACCGGCCCGAACCAGTTCGGCGAGGATCCGCTGCCGCCGGCCATCGCGGCAACCTGAGTTCCGGAGCCGCGCTCCGTCCTGACTCCGCGCGTCCGTGAGGGCGCGCGGATTTTCATCTTGCTGGTCGCCTGATGCGACCGAGGGATTGACGTGATCCTGTTCGGCGTCCTCATCGGCCTGTTCTACGGCCTCGGCCTGCCGGTGATCGCCCTGATGGCGATCTCGCGGACCGGCACGCTGCAGCGGGAAATCCTGCAGCTGCGCCGCGAGATCGCGCTGCTGAAGCAGTCCGGCGTCGCGCCGCAGCCGGCCGCCGCGCCGGCGCCATCCCCGCAGCCCGAACCGATGCCGGTACCCATCCCGGTCGAACAGGACCCGGTCGAACAGGTCCCGGCGCAACCGGTCCCGCCGCCCGAAACCGCAACCGCTCCGCCGCCGCCTGAACCCGTCACGCCGCCGCGGGCCGCCGCCGCGCCGAAGCCGCCGCCGCGCAAGATCACCGAGCGCAACATCACCTCGCGCTGGATGGTCTGGGTGGGCGGCATCGCCCTGGCGCTGGGCGGCGTGTTCATGGTGCGCTACTCCATCGAGGCCGGCTATCTGGGCCCGGCGGTGCGCGTGGTGCTGGGCATCGCGGCGGGCCTCGCCATGCTGGGCGCGGGCGAGTTCGCGCGCCGCCATCCGGCCAAGGTCATCATCCAGGCCGACTACATCCCGGCGGTGGTGACCGGCGCCGGCTTCCTGACCCTGTTCGCCAGCCTCTATTCGGCCTATGGCCTCTACGACCTGATCCCGCCGGTCGCCGCGTTCGTGCTGCTGGCGGTGGTGGCGCTGGGCGCCATCGCCGTGTCGCTGGTGCACGGCCAGGCCATGGCGCTGTTCGGGCTGATCGGCGCCATGGCGGTGCCGGCGCTGGTTTCGACCGACGCGCCGCTGGCCACGCCGCTGTTCGGCTACCTGGCGGTCGTCGCCCTCGCCCTGGGCGCGATCTCGCGGCTGCGCCACTGGTGGATCGTCGCCGGCGCGACCCTGGTCACGGCGTCGCTGTGGGTGCTGCTGTGGCTGGCGAACGAGCCGGCGGCGCCGCAGCCGGCCGCGCTCAGCGTGTTCGTGGTGTTCCTCGCCGCGCTGCCGCTGTGGATCACGGCCGGCGCGACCGACCGGGCGCGCCAGCCGAACGCCCTGCAGCTCACCTTCCCGGAATATCTGGTGTGGGCAAGCGGCGCGGTGGTGGCGGTCCTCGCCTTCACGCTGGTGCGCTGCGACCTCTACGGCCTGCTGTCGGTCGCGGCGCTGGCGGGCGTCGCCGCCGTGTTCCTCGCCGCCGCGTGGCGGGTGCCGGCCTGGCACGGCCTGCCGGTCGCCGCCGCCGCCGCCGTGCTGGCAACGCTCGCCACCTGGCACGTCCCGGCGCTGTTCGAGCCCTATGCGGGACAGGAGGCCTACCGCACCGTGCTCAATCCGGTGCGCCAGCCGGCGTTCGAGACCTTCAACGGCATCGCCGGCGGATTTGCCGTGCTGTTCGGCCTGACCGGCTTCCTGGCGCTGCGGCTGCGGCGGCAGGCCGGGTTCTGGTCGGGCCTGTCGGCGGCGGTGCCGGTGCTGATCCTGTTCATCTCCTACTGGCGCTGGACCGAGTTCCGCTCCGATCCGGGCTGGGCGGCCATCGGCCTGGCGCTCGCCGGCCTCGCCACTTTCGCCGCCGAGCGCCGCCGGCTGACCCCCGCCGCGCTGGGCGCCTATGCCACCGGCGCGGTCGCCGCGCTCAGCCTGGCGCTGGCCATGGTGCTGCGCGAGGCGTGGCTGACGGCGGCGCTGTCGCTGCAGCTGCCCGCCATCGCCTGGATCTCGCTGCGGCTGAATCTGCCGTTCCTGCGCCGGGTGGCGCTGGCGGTGGCGGCGGTGGTGCTGGCGCGGCTGCTGCTCAATCCATCGCTGCTGGATTATCCACTCGGCGGCTGGCCGATCCTCAACTGGGTGCTGTACGGCTAC
Source organism: Rhizobium sp. Q54 (assembly GCA_945872035.1). GTDB lineage: Bacteria > Pseudomonadota > Alphaproteobacteria > SMXS01 > SMXS01 > RI-34. The sequence goes on along the minus strand of CAMBYA010000085.1, from coordinate 6,395 downwards.
GGCATTCCGGCCGTCGCCTTCTGGTATGCGGCCCGGCGCTTCCTGCCGCAGCGCGACGGCATCACCGTGAAGGTGCTGGAAGCCGGCGCCATCGCCTTCGTGACCCTGCTGGTGACCTTCCAGATCCGGCAGCTGTTCGCCGGCAGCCTGGGCGCGCCCTACACGCGGCTGACCGAAACCAGCGTGCAGACCGCGGCCTGGCTCGCCATCGGCTACGGCCTCTATGTCCGCCGCAATCTGGGCGACCGCAAGGTGCTCGACATCGCGGCCATGGTGCTGCGCGGCATCGGCCTGCTGCACCTGGTGTTCGTCCAGGTGCTGCTCCAGAGCCCGCTGTGGTGGCATGTGGACGTGGGCGCGCTGCCGGTGTTCAACACGCTGGCGCTGGCCTACCTGCTGCCCGCCATCTTCGCCGCGCTCTATGCGTGGTCGGCGTCGGCGCGGGGCGACAGGATCACGTTCTACGTCTCGGCCATCGCGGCGCTGGCGCTGACCGTTTTGTGGCTGAGCCTGGAGGTGCGGCACGCGTTCCACGGCCGCTTCCTCGACAGCGACATTGTCACCAACGCCGAGCAATACACCTACAGCGCCGTGTGGCTGCTGTTCGGCGCGGCGCTGTTCGCGGCGGGGCTGAAGATGGGCAACAGGCCGCTGCGGATCGCGGCGCTCGCCATCTTCGCGCTCACCGTCGCCAAGGCGTTCCTGTTCGACATGTCGAACATGACCGGCCTGTTCCGGGCGCTGTCGTTCCTCGGCCTGGGCGCGGCGCTGCTGGGCGTCGGCTATCTCTACCAGCGCTTCGTGCTGAAGCCGGAGGAGGAGGAAGCGGAAGTGGCGGAAGCTGAAGCGCCGCCGCCTACCGTCCCCTAATCTTCATGTCATCCCCGCCTTGCGCGGGGACCCATGTCCATGCCGGCTACGGCGTCGCCTGCACAAAGATGGATCCCCGCGCAAGGCGGGGATGACAAAAATAGGGGGAGTGCTGTTCCCTACCGCCCCGTGAACACCGCCTTGCGCTTCTCGACGAAGGCGCGCATGGCCTCCTTCGAATCCTCGGTCTTGCCGAGCTGGCCGGTCATGCCCTGCTCGAAGCGGTAGCCGTCGCGCAGGCTCATTTCCTCGATCTGGTTGAGCGCGTGCTTGGCGAGGCGGCTGGCGATGGGGCTCTTCGACGCGATCTCGCGCGCCAGGCCCATGGCGACATCCATCAGGTTCTCGGGCGTGGTGCATTCCTCGACGATGCCGAGGCGGTACAGCTCGGGGCCGTAGACGCGCAGGCCGGTCAGCATCATCCGCCGCAGCCGCGAATGGCCGAACAGCCGCTGGGCATGGCGGCCGCCGCCCAGCAGGCCGACATCGATCTCCGGCAGGCCGAGACAGCCCTTCTCGGACGCCACGAGGATGTCGCAGGACGCGGCGATGGCGAGGCCGCCGCCCAGCGCCGGGCCATTGATCGCGGCGATCACCGGCTTCTGGCATTCCATGATGCAGTGATAGGCCTCGCGGGCGCGCCGGCTCCCCTGCCAGTGGTCGCCCGGCTTGCGCTCGACGCCGACCCTCGACTTGATGTCGGCGCCGGCGCAGAACACCTTGCCGGCGCCGGTCAGCACGGCGACCCGCACCTCGTCGCGGTCGCTGAGCGTGTCGAACGTCCACATCAGCTCGTCCAGCACCTGGGTGCTGTGGGCGTTGACGGGCGGATTGTCGATGGTGACCAGCGCGATGTGGTCGTCGACGATCTCGGTCTTGATGAGTTGCGGTTCCATGATCTCTCCCCGGGGTTGCGGCGCGCTCTGTTCCGGCATCGGACTTGCGCCTTCATGCGTGATTGGTACGTTAGCCACCTCGTCCTGAAACGAGAAGAGGTCATGAACATCAAAACGCGCAGCTTTCTCAGCGACAACAGCGCCGGCATCTCGCCCGAGATCCTCGCCGCCATCGGCCGCGCGAACGAAGGTTCGGCGCCCGGCTATGGCGCCGATCCGCTGACCGTGTCGCTGACGGAGAAATTCTCGGCGCTGTTCGAGCATCAGGTAGAGGTGTTTCTCGTGGCGACCGGCACCGCTGCCAACGCGCTGTCGCTGGCCGCCTGCTGCCCGCCCTGGGGCGCGGTGCTGTGCCACGAGCACGCGCATGTCATCCGCGACGAATGCGGCGCGCCAGAGTTCTACACGGGCGGCGCCAAGCTGTTCGGCATCGCGTCCGACCACGGCATGCTGACCCTGGAGACGCTGGAGAAGGCGTATCGGAACTTCCGCCTGAACGACCAGCACCAGACCCAGCCCGGCGCGGTCAGCCTGTCGCAGGCAACCGAGGCCGGGACGGTCTATTCGGTCAGGGAAGTCGCCAACATCGCGTCCTGGGCGCGCGAGCGCAAGATGCGGGTGCACATGGACGGCGCCCGCTTCGGCAATGCTGTCGCCAGCCTGGACTGCACGCCGGCCGAGATCAGCTGGAGGGCGGGTGTCGACATCCTGTCGTTCGGCGCGACCAAGAACGGCGCGCTGGCCGCCGAGGCGGTGATCGTGTTCGATCCGGCGCTGGCGAAAGACATGGCCTATCGCCGCAAGCGCGCCGGGCAGCTGCTGTCCAAGTCGCGGTTCTTCTCGGCCCAGCTGCACGCCTATCTGGACGGCGATCTATGGCTGAAGAACGCGGCGCATTCGAACCGCATGGCCTCGGCCCTGGCCGACGCCTTCGACGCGCTGGGCTTCGACCTGGCGCATCCGGTCCACGCCAACGAACTGTTCGTGCGCATGCCCGACGAGGTGGCCATGCGGCTGCGCGACGCCGGGTTCCTGTTCCTCGACTGGCCGACCGCGGGACCGGACGGACGGCGGCTGGTGACCAGCCCGGCGACCTCGGAAGACGATGTGGAAGCGCTGATCGAGCTGGCCGCCTAAAGGTCCAGGGGCGCGCCCTGGCGCGGGTGCAGCTTGCCGGCCCTGGCCAGCCGGGATTCCCGGTAGGTCAGGTAGACCGTGCTGGAGAAGATCACCGCGCCGCCGATCCAGACCCAGACGTCGGGCACCTGGCCGAATGCCAGGTAGCCGATCAGCGCCGCCCAGACCAGCTTGGTGAAGTCGAACGGCATGACCGCGCTGGCCTCGGCCAGCTTCATCGACTGGGCGACCGCCATGGTGCCGGCGGTGCCGAGCAACCCGGTCAGCGCCATCCACGCGAACTGCTCGCCGTCCGGCGCCTTCCACACCAGCAGCGCCGGTATGGCCGACAGCAGCGCCAGCATGATCGACGACCACAAGGTGATGTTGAGCGACGTGTCGGTGCGCGACTGGACCTTGATCACCATCAGCGCCAGGCCCCAGATTGCCGTGCCGCCGAGCACGATCAGGTTGCCCAGGTTCATGTCATCCGATCCGGGCCGGATGATCAGCAGCGCCCCGACCACGCCGATGCCGAGCGCCGTCAGCCGCCGGGAATGCAGCCGCTCCTTCAGCATGAAGGTGGCGTAGAGGGTCACGAACAGCGGCAAGGTGAAGCCCAGCGAGGCAACGCTGGCGAGCGGCGCGACCGTGACCGAATAGAAGAAGCACAGCATGGACACGACGTTGATCACGCCGCGCAGCAGGTGCAGGTCGAACCGGCTGGTGCGCATCACGCCGATGCCATAGCGCATGACCAGCGGCACCAGCACCAGGATGCCGAAGACGTTGCGGAAGAAGGCGATCTCGAAGGGATGCAGGCCCAGGTCCGACACGTGCCGGATCACCGCGTTCATGGACTGGAACATCAGCGCCGAGAAGATCATCAGGCAGACGGCCTTGGCCGTCGGCGGCATCAGGGTGATGGCGGCCTGAAGCTTCTGCAGTCCGTTGGCGGGCGCGGCTGGCGGCTCGTCGGCCATCTCAGCGGATGACGCCGTAGACCTTTTCCGGATGGATGCGGAGGATGACGCGGTCCTGCTTGTCCAGCCAGCCCGGCAGATCCTCGGGTTCGGTCCAGCCGGTGCCCTCGATGTTGGCGAACACCTTCTTCGTCATGGCAACGAGATTGTCCTTCTCCACCGTCGCCCGGCCCTCGACCGTCACGAAATTGAATGGCTCGCTGTTGGTGCAGCAGCAGACCGCGACGCGCGGGTCCCGCTCCAGCGACTTGCGCTTGAACGTGTAGCCGGGCGTGCTGATCACCAGCGTGTCGCCGTCGCGCGCATAGGCCACGAAGGTGCTCGACGGCGTGCCGCTCTTGCGCAGGGTGGTGACGACGGCCCAGCGATGGTCGGTGATGAATTGATCGAACTTCGGATCGTTCCCGATCATGCTGATTCCCCGGTTTTGTTACCGGCGCAGACTAACCATTCATGCGTGCTGGAAAAAGTGAAAGTTCCGACCTGCGCTGGCGCTGAAAAAACCAGAAAAAATTTATTGTCTCGAATACCGGGCGAGTCATACTGGCACGACGGCGCGACGGGAAACGCGCCGAAGCCGAACCGGGACGTTGAAAGGAAGCTGGGGAAATGAGCACCGCCGCCAAGGAGCCGTCGAGCGTCGACGACATCAACCTGTTCGATCCGGCCGTGCTGGTCGATCCGTGGGACGCCTATCAGCGGCTGCGCGACGACTCTCCGGTCCACTTCATGCCGGCCGCCAACATGCACGTCGTCACCCGCTACGACCTGCTGATGCAGGTGCTGCGCGACACCGACACCTATTCCAGCAATTTCGGGCCGTTCCTCAACGGCACAAGGCAGCACTGGCTGGAGAACGCGGCCGCACCGGTGCGCGAAAAATTCCTCGCGATCGCCAGCCAGATGCATCCGCCGGTCAATACCCTGCTGACCGCCGATCCGCCGACGCACCGGAAATACCGCTCGCAGGTGGACCGGGTGTTCACGGCCGGCAACGTGCGCAAGATGGAACCCTACATCCAGCAGATCATCGACGAGACCATCGACAGCTTCATCGACAAGGGCGAAGTGGACTTCATGGAGGCCTTCGCCCTGCCGGTGCCGCTGCGGATCATCGCCGACCGGCTGGGCGTGGCGCCCGAGGACCGGCCGTTTTTCTACGAGGGCGCGACCGTGGCCGCGTCGGGCCTGCGCCTCACCATGCATTCCGACGACGAGCTGCTTCGCCGGGCGCAGGTGATGGTCGACCTGCAGAACTTCATGGTCGGGCTGGTCGAAGCGCGCCGCAAGGATCCGCGCGACGACATGTGCACCATCCTGGGCGAGGTGCGGCTGGAGGACGAGGATCGTCCGCTGAACCCGGCCGAGACCTGGAGCATCCTCAACCAGTTCCTGGTCGCCGGTCACGAAACCACCACCAGCACCTTCGGCTGGGGCATGCTGCTGCTGTGCCAGAACCCGGAAATCCAGGAGCAGCTGGTCGGCGACCCCAAGGCCGTGCGCACCTTCTGCGAGGAAGCACTGCGTCTCGAGGCGCCTGTGCAGGGCCTGCCCCGCGTGGTGACCAGGGACACCGAGCTGGGCGGCTATCCGCTGAAGGCCGGGTCCATGCTGATGCTGCGCTACGGCGCGGCGAACCGGGACGAGCGCCATTTCGAGTGCCCGGTGCAGGTGGACATTCACCGCAAGAACGCCGGCTCGCAGCTGGCCTTCGGCTCGGGCATCCATCACTGCGTCGGCGCGCCGCTCGCCCGGCAGGAGCTGAACCTGGGCTTCCCCGCCCTGCTGTCCCGGATGAAGAACTTCCGCCTGACGCCCGGACACCCGGAGCCCAGGGCCGAGCCCAGCGTCATCCTGCGCAGCCTGCCGGAGCTGTATGTGCAGTTCGACAAAAGGTGAGGAAATAGGTTCTTAAGCGGTTCGGAAGCGTCCACATTACACCGAGGCTGTGTGAGTTTCTCAGGTGTTGTGAGGCCATGAAAAATATTCAAATTATTGACGATGCAATTAACGCTCGATACGCCATCTATGCCGTCACAGACGAAGAGTTTGCGTTGCTATTTCCTAGTGCCGGACAGGACATAGAATTTATCGAGGACGTTGTTGAGAGGCTCGGAGACGAGAACGTAGAGAATCTTATGGCGCCGATCTGGGAGCGAGCTATCTCGAAATCAGAAGTGTTGGGAATTCATGGAACGCTCTTCTACGGTCTATTGGAGAAGAAGAAATACTACGAGGACAAACGCGAGCCGGTGATTGATTGGAGGCTTGTGGAGTAGGTGTGCTCGCTGTTAGAGCCCGCTTCCGCTAATCTCTCTCAACATCCAGTCGAAACGGGGGACTTAACGATGGGATATGCGATCGGGACCATGGCGATGAACGTGCCGGCGGCGAAAGCGTGGGCGGCGATCGGCGACTTCGGCGGGCTGCTGACCTGGATGCCGCCGCTGGAAGGCTCGACCCTGTCGACCACGGGCAGCGGCGTCGGCATGGTCCGCACCCTGTCGCTGCCGGGCCTGGGCGCGGGCGA
>CAMBYA010000084.1 GCA_945872035.1 Rhizobium sp. Q54 | reverse complement strand
GATCGGGGCGGCGCGCGAGGCAACCTCGCGCTACGGCGTGGGATCAGGCGGCTCGCGACTGATCTCGGGCAACACGCCGCTCTATGATGCGCTGGAAGCAGGGCTGGCCCGCTGGAAGCAGACCGAGGATTGCCTGGTGTTCGGCAGCGGCTACCTGACCAATGTGGGCGCGATTCCCTGCCTGGTCGCCCAGGGCGACCTGATCCTGCAGGATGAACTGAACCATTCCTGCCTGTTCGCTGGCGGCCGGATGAGCGGCGCCAATGTCCTGGTGTTCCGTCACAATGACATCGACCACGCGCGCGCCCTGCTGCGCGAGCACCGCGCCGCGCACGGCGCCTGCCTGATCGCCGTCGACGGCGTGTTCAGCATGGACGGCGACCTGGCGCCCATCGACGACCTGGCCGCCCTCGCCCGCGACTACGACGCCTGGCTGATGACCGACGACGCGCACGGCCTGGGCGTGGTCGGCGGCGGCCGCGGCAGCAGCTTCCTCGGCACGGCCAAGTCCGACGTGCCGCTGCAGATGGGCACGCTGTCGAAGGCCATCGGCGCCTATGGCGGCTATTTGTGCACGAGCCAGCCGGTCGCCGATTTGATCCGTAACCGGGGCCGCAGCTTCGTCTATTCGACCGGCCTGCCGCCCGGCACCCTTGCCGCCGCGATCAAGGCGCTGGAGATTATCGAGCGCGATCCGGAAATGTGCGCGCGGCCGGTGAAGAACGCGGCGCGGTTCTGCGCGGCGCTCAACCTGCCCGCGCCGGTCAGCCCGATCGTCCCTGTGATCCTGGGCGAGGCAAACAGGGTGATGGAAGCATCGGCCGCGTTGCAGGAGCGCGGCTACCTGGTGACCGGCATCCGCCCGCCAACCGTGCCCGACGGCACGGCACGCCTGCGGGTGACGTTCTCTTCGGCCCATACGGCACAGGACATCGACGGTTTGGTGTCGGCCATGCGTGAGCTGGGACTGGCAGGATGATCCGCACCTTCATCACCGCGACGGGCACAGGCATCGGCAAGACGCTGGTGACCAGCGTGCTGACCCGGCAACTGCGGGCGCAGGGCAAGACCGTGCGGGCGCTGAAGCCGGTGATCAGCGGCTTTACGGACAAGACGCTGGCCGAAAGCGATACGGCCGAACTGCTGCGGGCCATGGACCGGCCGGTGACCCCCGAGACTATCGCCGAAATTTCGCCGTGGCGTTTCGAAGCGCCGCTCTCGCCCGACATGGCGGCGATCCGTGAAGGCCGCAGCATCGACTTCCTGAAGCTGATCGAGTTCTGCAACGCGCCGGTTCAGGCCGATCACATTCTCATCGAAGGCGTCGGTGGCGCCTTCGTGCCGCTTAACGAGAACCACTTGGTCGCCGACTGGATCGCTGAACTGAACATTCCAGCTCTGCTGGTCTGCGGCTCATATTTGGGCACGCTGAGCCACACCATCGCGACGCTGGAAGCGCTCAACAACCGGCGCGTTGCAGTTACCGGCATCATCATATCGCAGTCCCCCGAAGGCCCGGTTCCGCTGTCGGAAGTGCAGGCTACGCTTGGGCGATTCGTAGGTGCGGCGGAGATCGTCTGTTTACCGCGCGTGGAGGAATGGAACACAGCGCCTGATCTGACAGCGCTTGTCTGCTGAGCGTTGTTGGCACGGAATCGACCAAGATGATTTGCGGTATCCATATACCCAGACGGACAAGGGACGAGCCCGATGATGGTCTGACCCGTGAAGAGCGGGCGCGGCGCTGGCGGATCGAGAACGCTGCGGTCATCAAGGAATACAACGCACGCTTCGACCGCGAGGGAACCATCGGCATAAAGGTGTGGGCACAGATACACGCCAAACGATAAGACTGATGCCGATCAGCCTGCCGACTTGCCCCAGGCCGCCGCTGCCAGGAAGCGTCAATGGCAAGACGAGAACCGCGAGGCGCTTGAAAACTACAACCGCTTCGTAGAGGAAAACGGCGTCTTCAGTGACGGGCTGAGATCAATCTGACGAGTAATCCTCGCGGTACCAATCGGGCGCCAGCTTCTTGGTGATCGGGCTGTCATAGGCCCAGGAGTGGCAGCCGCCGATCGAGAACGGCTTGCGCTTCGGCGCGTTCGGGTCCTTCGGCCTGTCGGCGTCGCGGATGCGGGAATAGCTTGGAATCGACTGGAACGCGACCGTCGCCATCGGGCCGAACAGCTCGACCACATGGGTGCAGCCATGCTTGCCGCCGACCCGCTCGCGCACGTTCTTCATCCAGCCGGAACCGACCTTCAGCCCGACCAGCTCCTGGAAGTTGGGCTCGACCTCGTTGCAGATCGAGAACGGGAAGACATCCATCTTCACCTCGATCCCGCGAACCGTGAAATGGTCGTCCAGGGTCATGCGGATGAACATGTCGTGCACACGGTCGCCGGCATCGACCTGGCCGCGCACATGGCTGTCATAGGCGTAGTTCTTGACGTCGGTGACCCGGCCCTCGATGTCCCACAGACCGTCCTCGCGGTAGAAGGCGTCCATGACGATGGTGCGGGTGTGCAGCGGCTTGCGCCCGGGCTGCGGCTCTGAAAGCGGCATCATGTTGCTCCTGCTATTGCAGCGCAATATGCGCAGGCCGGCCCGGCGGCGCAACCGCCGCGAACCTTGCACTTGCCGCCGACTTCTGAAATCAATGGCGGCGAATTGGATCGCGGACGGAATCATTATGGAAGACAGCGACAGCATCGACCCGAAGGCCCTGCGCCGCGCCTTCTCGTGTTTCGCGACCGGCGTCACCGTCGTCACCACGCGCAACCGCGCCGGCGGGCCAATCGGCCTGACCATGAATTCCTTCACGTCGGTGTCGCTCGATCCGCCGCTGATCCTGTTCAGCCTCGGCAAGAAATCCGAGCAGTACGAGGACTTCATGGCCGCCGATGAATTCGGGGTGAACGTGCTGTGCGAGGAGCAGGTCGGCCTGTCCGGCCGATTCTCCACGCCTGGAGACAAGAGCTTCGGCGACATCCCGTTCGAGCTGTGGAAGACCAGCGCGCCGATCATTCCCGGCGCCCTCGCCGCGTTCGACTGCCGGATCGACCAGCGGGTCGACGCCGGCGATCACATCCTGTTCATCTGCCGCGTGCTGCACACGGCCGTGGTGTCCGAGGCCGCGCCGCTGCTGTTCCACCGCAGTTCCTATGTCAGGCTGGAGCCTCAGGTCGACGCATGAGGGTGCTCGATGCGACAGGCCTGCTTTGCCCGCTGCCTGTGCTGAGAGCGCAGAAGGCGCTACGCGAGATGGCGTCAGGCGACGTCATCGACGTGCTGGCGACCGATACTGCCTCGGTCAACGAATTCCCCGCCTTCTGCCGGCAGACCGGCCACGAGTTGCTCGAATCGGAGCAGACCGGCGAGCAGTTCCGATTCCGGCTGCGCAAAGCCTGATCAGGCGCGCAGCAGCGCTGCTGCCAGCCTGAGCGCCCTCGCCGGCTGGCCGAACTTCACCAGCCGTGCCACCAGCCGCCAAGGCTGATCGACCCGGCCACCCTCGCCTACCTGGTCGAGCACCATGCGGAACACATCGGGCGACAGACCGACCGGCGTGTAGATCAGCTGCGGCAGCGCCCGTTCGCGGACCGACGCGGCGACGCCTGGCCGCCCGAGCAGGCGGTCGAGTTCGTCGACGGTTGGCAATGTCTCCATGCCATCGAACGGATCGGGCCGCCCCGCCTCACGCTCCGTATGCGCCAGCCACGCCATGGCGGCGCCGATCGCCTGGGCGGCGATATGTCGGTTGCTGACCTGCCAGGGCGTTCGCCGGTAATAGGTCAGCGCATCCGGCAGGCTGGAAAGCATGACGCGCTCCGACAGCCGCAGCCACAGGTCGCGGTCCTCGCAGTGGATGAACTGGCGCCGGTAGCCGCCCGCCGCCAGAACCACGTCCCTGCGCATCACCACGCTGGGATGACACATCACGTTGCGGGTCGCGATTACTGTTCTGAGTTCCGCGTCGCTCGTCGGGAAAGCCGGTGACGCCCACCTGTTGCCGGTGTCATCGAACGAGACCGACTGGGTGCCGACGACGCCGTGATCTGGGTTTGCTCGCATGAACGCGACCTGGCGGGCGAGCCGTTCCGGATGGCAGTCATCGTCGCCATCCATGCGGGCGACCAGCGGCGCGCGCGCCTCGTACAGCATCCGGTTTAGGCTTGCCACCAGGCCGCGATTCTCCTGGTGGATCGGCCGGATCCGGGCGTCCCTGCCGGCGAAATCGTCGATGATCGCCGCGGACTCGTCGGTGGAGCCATCGTTCACGATCAGGAACTCGAAGTCGGCATGGGTCTGCGCCAGCATGGCGACGATGGCCTGGGCCAGATAGGGCGCGTTGTTGTACACGCTCATGGCGACGCTGACGGACGGAGAACTCATGTGCGCTCGCCATGATCGGACGGAAATCGGCCCAGCATAACCGGATGCGGATTATTCGGAATGGCTGGCGCCAACGGGAACCGCCGATAGGCCAGCCAGGCGAGCGGGTGCCGGCGGAACAGCGTCCGCGCTTCGTCGCCGTGCCGCTCGACCCAATCCAGGACCAGCGCGTGGGCGGTTTTCGGCAATGCTTCGGGCTTGCGATGCTCGACGGCGAGGTGCTGGCGGACGGCGCGGTTCTCCAGCATGCCTTGCGCCTGGCGAAGCCTACGCCTGAATTGGCCGCGCAGGAGATGGAGTGGCGAGCGCACCGCCTCCGCCACGGTCCAGGTCGCACCCGCATCGACAAACAGACGGCGTTCGTTCCACTCGTGCCGCGCGGGATCCAGCCTGAACTTCACCGCGCTGCCGACCGTCGAATCGGTCCGGTAGAGTCCAAACGGCAACCGGAAGCCGGTCGCCCGGAAATGCTCCATCACCCAGCCGCGCAAGGCGTAGAGATTGCCGTGGATGCCACCATGCCGCAGCATCTGCGCGCGGAGCCGGCTGGCCGACCTGCCCTGGGTCGGCACGCCGGTGCCGCCGAGAATTTCGGCATCGTCGCCGATGCCGCGCCGGATTGAGGAAAGCGCGTCCGGCATCACCCGCGCATAGCCGTCGATGAAGAAGGCCAGTGCCGCACCGGGCCACAATTCGTGGACATAGGCGTTCCAGGCATGGGCCTTGTCGGCGACAGGGACATGGAAAATCCGCAGCACCACGCCTGGCGGCAACGCTTCGTCCTGCCCCAGCCTCTCACTAAGGCCACGGGCCAAGGCGACCGACGGTCCGTTGACGATCACGTCGCAGCACGTCGCGAATCCCCGGCTTGCCTCGACCGCAGCCAGCACAGTTCCGTGCAGGATTTCCGGCGTTTCGCGGGCCGAGAAGACCGCGACGCTGATGTCGTATGATGTCATTCGGTCAGCCCATATGCCGCCCGGCGAGCATGAGCGAGACGCCGCACCGCGACAAGACCGGGATGGCGTCGAACCTTCATGGAAATGGATATTGACGTTTACGTAAAGGTAAACTAGAACGTTGCTCACACCGGCCGAATCGAAACGGGAAATTCCTTCGTGTCGCAGACGTGGACCATATCGGAGCTCGCCAAGGAGTTCGGGGTAACGCCCCGCACGATCCGATTCTACGAGGACGAGGGTCTGGTCACGCCGCAACGGGATGGCCAGAATCGCATCTACGATGCCCGCGACCGGGCACGCCTGGCCTGGATCCTGCGCGGCCGCCGCGTCGGGTTCACGCTGGCTGACATCACCGAGATGCTCAACCTCTACGATCTCGGCGACGGCCGGGAGACCCAGCGGGTCGTGACCCTGGAAAAGTGCCGCGACCGGCTGGCCGCGATGGAAAGCCAGCGCGCCGATCTGGACGCCACCATCGACGAACTCGCGAATTTCTGCCGCCTCCTGGAAGACTGGAAGGCCGGCACGCCGCTGGACGAGATTCGGCGCAAACACAACGCCAAGCTGAGGAGTGTCGCGGAATGACCGTCTACAACGCGCCGATCGCCGACTTCAAATTCGTGCTCAACGACCTGCTCGGTCTTGACAAATACGCCAACCTCCCCGGCTTCGAGGAGGTTTCCCCGGACCTGGTCGACGCCATCCTGGAGGAAGCAGGCAAGGTCGCGTCCGAGGTGCTGCACCCGATCAACCAGAGCGGCGACCTGGAAGGCTGCCACTGGAACGACGGCGTCGTCACCACGCCGAAGGGCTTCAAGGAAGCCTACGATCTCTATGTGGAAAGCGGCTGGGGCAGCCTGACGGCCAAGACCGAGCACGGCGGCCAGGGCCTGCCGCAAACCTTGGCCATCATGGTCTCGGAGATGATGATCGCCGCCAACTGGGCCTTCACCATGTATCCGGGCCTGACCAAGAGCGCGGTCGAGGCCATCGACGCCCACGCCTCGGACGAGCTGAAGCAGCGCTACCTGCCCAACATGGTCGCCGGTAAGTGGACAGGCACCATGAACCTGACCGAGCCGCAGTGCGGCACCGACCTGGGCCTGATCCGCACCAAGGCCGAGCCGCAGGCCGACGGCACCTACAAGATCAGCGGCACCAAGATCTTCATCTCGGCCGGCGAGCACGACCTGTCCGAGAACATCATCCATCTGGTGCTGGCCAAGATTCCCGGCGGACCGGCCGGCACCAAGGGCATCAGCCTGTTCATCGTGCCCAAGTTCCTGGTCAACGAGGATGGCTCGGTAGGTGCGCGCAACGGTGTGTCCTGCGGCTCCATCGAGCACAAGATGGGCATCCACTCGAACGCCACCTGCGTGATGAACTATGACGGCGCCACCGGCTGGCTGGTCGGCGAGATCAACAAGGGCATGCCCGCCATGTTCACCATGATGAACGAGGCGCGGCTTTGGGTAGGCATCCAAGGGCTGGGCATCGCCGAGATCGCGCACCAGAACGCCGTCTCCTATGCCCGCGACCGGCTGCAGGGCCGCTCGATCAGCGGGGCCAAGAACGCCGAAGGCCCGGCCGACCCGATCATTGTCCACCCGGATGTCCGCCGCATGCTGATGACCGGCCGCGCCTTCACCGAGGGCGCCCGCGCACTGGCCGCCATCGCCGGCCTGCAGGTCGACCTGCTGCATCATCATCCGGACGAGGCCGTGCGCCAGAAGGCGGATGATTTCATGGCGCTGATGACTCCGGTCATCAAGGCCTACTTCACCGACATGGGCGTCGACGTCGCCAGCCTTGCGGTACAGACCTGGGGCGGCCACGGCTTCATCAAGGACAACGGCGTCGAGCAGTTCCTGCGCGACAGCCGAATCGCGCCGATCTATGAGGGCACCAACGGCGTGCAGGCCATGGACCTGGTCGGGCGCAAGCTGGGTATGAACGGCGGCCGCGCCATCCAGGCGTTCTTCGCCGAGGTCGGCCAGTTCATCAAGGACAACAAGGCCGACGCTGTCCTCGGACCGCTGGCCGTTGAGCTGGAAAAGGCGCTGGGCCGCCAACAGCAGGCCACCATGTGGCTGATGCAGAACGGTCTGACCAATCCCGACAACGCAGGTGGCGCCTCGTCCGATTACCTGCGGCTGATGGCGCTCGTCGCCATGGGCCATGTCTGGGGCATGATGGCCAAGGCCGCCCGGGACAAGCTGGCGAACGGCGCCGAGAACCCGGCCTTCTATGAACACAAGCTGGTTACGGCCCGCTTCTTCTTCGAGCGCATGCTGCCCGACACCGGCAGCCTGCTGAAAAAGATCGAATCCGGCAGCGAGTCGCTCATGGCGCTCCCCGCCGACGCTTTCTGACAATTCTGCATCCAAAGGATAGACCGATGGCAGACGCATTCATCTACGACACCGTCCGCACCCCGCGAGGCCGCGGCAAGAAGGACGGCAGCCTGCACGAGATCACGCCGATCAGCCTCACCACCCAGGTGCTCCAGGCGGTGCGTGACCGCAGCAACTTGGACACTTCGCTGGTCGATGACGTGATCTGGGGCGTCGTCGATCCGGTCGCCGAGCAAGGCGCCGTGCTGCCCCGCGTCGCCGCGCTGAACGCCGACTATTCCGAGGACGTGGCCGGCGTGCAGGTCAACCGGTTCTGCGCGTCGGGCCTCGTCGCCACCAACCTGGCCGCGGCCAAGGTGATGTCCGGCCAGTCGGACCTGGTGGTCGGCGGCGGCACCGAATGCATGTCGCGCGTGCCCATGGGCTCCTCGGGCGGCGCCTGGAGCATGGACCCGTCGGTGGCGATCAAGACGCATTTCGCGCCTCAGGGTATCGGCGCGGATCTTATCGCCACCAAGTACGGCTTCAGCCGCGACGACGTGGACGCCTATGCGGTGGAAAGCCAGAAGCGCGCCGCCCATGCGTGGCAGAACGGCTACTTCAAGAACTCGATCATGCCGGTGAAGGACATTCTCGGCCTCACCGTGCTCGACCATGACGAGCACATGCGGCCGGACACCACCATGCAGTCGCTGGCCTCGCTCAAGCCGTCCTTCGTCGACATGGGCGAACTGGGCTTCAACACGGTCGCCCAGCTCCGCTATC
>CAMBYA010000083.1 GCA_945872035.1 Rhizobium sp. Q54 | reverse complement strand
CGTCCTTGTGCAGCAGCCTCCGGTCCCCGGTCTGGCGATCCACCAGCCAGGTCTCGCGCCGGCCCTCGTCGGAGGTCACGTTGACCACGACCCGTCGGGCCAGCGCGTCCAGATCCTCGATGGAGGCGACGGCACGCGGGTCGTCGCCGGCGAGATCGCCCAGCGCGCTGCCCAGCACCGCGTCGAAATAGTGTGCCGCCCGCCGGGCTGGATAGGCTTCCGCGACCACCGGCCGGTTCTCCGGACCCGTGCGCCAGACCCACTCCACGTCGGCCCCAGGTTCGGCATAGAGCACCTTCTCCTTGCCGTCGGACAGCGAATACCGGACCAGCGCGACCTTATCACGGCCCCGGTTCGACAGCGCCAGCACCCCGCCCTCGACAACCCGGTTGCCGATGAATTCGAACGTTTCCTCGACGGCGATGTCAGCCTGCTTCACCCATCTGTCGCCGTGCAGCACGTCGATGGCGACTCCGCCCGACGGCACGCGCCTGGTGCGAGCGAACAGCCCGGCGTCGCGTAGCGCATGCCAGTCGATCACATCGCCCGGATTGCGGGCAATCCGCGTCTCCGTGCCGTCCCGCAGATTGCGGCGGTAGACGTCCATCAGGTCGCGGTCGCGCCGGTTGTCGCTGACCAGCAGGTCGCTGCCCCAATACTGCTCGATCTCCGTGGTCACATTCTCCGGCGCCAGCGGCAGCGGTAACGGATTCGGATCCTCGAGCTTCACGTAGTAGCTTCGGAAATGTTCGTTGCCGATCGTGTCGACGTCGAGGAACAGGGTGGTCGCTCCCGGCCCCCAGCTCAGCTCCTGCGGCTTCATCGTCAGGTCGATGACCCGCCGCTGGCGCGTCGCAATGGTCTCGACCACGAGCCGGGTCTGTCGGTCCTGGCCGGGCTCCAGCCAGGCCAGCATCTCGCCATTGTCCGACAGGCGCCATGCGCTGGGCTCGCGCCGTTCGCCGAACAGTTCCTGGCGCGTCAGGATGCGCGGCAGGTGCACCTGCGCCAGCGCCGGATGGGTCGCTGCCGCTTCCTCGTACGGGTCGTCCTGGCTGCAGGCGACGAAGGCGAGGGCACCCGCGCCCAGAAGCAGGCCGAGCCAGTAGACGAGGCCGCGCTTCGTCGCCAATAGGACCGCCTAGCGTTCGACCCGCATCGACGCGCCCAGATGGGTGCCCGCGTCGACGAGGAGGGTTTCACCCGTCGTGTGGCGGGCGCTCAACGCGAAATAGATGATGGGCTCGGCAACTTCGGCCGGGGTGCTGGCTTCCTTGAGCGGGTTTGCCTTCGCCACCGACGCGCGCAGCTTCTCGAACGTTTCGTCGCCCAGCCCGGTACGCAGCCAGCGGGTGTCGATGAAGCCCGGGCACACCGTGTTGACCCGGATTTCCGGCCCCAGTGCGCGGGCGAGCGACATGGTCATGTTGTTGAGCGCGCCTTTCGAGGCGGCATAGGCGATCGAGCTGCCGACGCCGCGAACGCCCGCCAACGACGACACGTTGACGACCGAGCCGGATCCCTGCTTCTGCATGGCCGGCGCCACGGCGCGGGTCATCTGATAGGGACCGATGACATTGACCGCGTAGATGCGCTGGAAGTCCTCGGCGGTCAGGCCTTCCAGGTCGTGATGGGCGACGAACTTGGAGGTGCCGGCGTTATTGACCAGCACGTCGATGCGCCCCCACTTGTCGAGCGCGGCCTGCGCCATCCGGCGGCAATCGGCATCGACCGACACGTCGGCCTGCACCATCAGCGTCTCAACGCCGAGTGCCTTGCATGCGGCCTCCGCTTCCTTCGCCTCGGCCTCACTCCTGGTGTAGTTGATCACCACGTTGCAGCCGCGCTCAGCCAGCTGCCTGGCCACCTCGGCGCCCACGCCCGTCGCCGAGCCCGTGACGATCGCGACCTTCCCCTTGCCGTCCATCGAATCCCCTTCCCACCCGCATCCGGGCCCGTTTCGTTTCCGCGCCAGTCTAGGGACACCGGGGGGCCCGGTAAATCGGCAACATGGCCGGCATCATCCGCATTGACAGGGTTTTCCAGCTTGTCCATAGTGAAACTAACGAACGTTAGTTAGGCTTGGGCATGTCAGTCTCCATCGCCGCCGATTTCACGACCCGGGACCGTATCGCCGCGGCCGCCGCGCCGCTGTTCGCGGACCGCGGTTTCGCCGGTGTCTCGGTGCGCGATATCGCCGACGCCGTCGGCATCAAGGCCGCCAGCCTCTACAACCACTACGCCGACAAGGAAGCGCTTTACTTCGCGGCCCTGGCTCTGGTGTTCAGCCGCCGCGCCGCGCTGGTGGAGGACGCGCTGAAGGCGACCGGCGCGCCGCGGGAGCGGCTGAAGGAGATGGTGTCGGCGCTGGTGCAGGCGACGGCGGGCGATCCGGTCGCCGCACGCCTGCTGCAGCGCGAGTTGCTCGATGGCGACATCAGGCGATTCGAGCGGCTGGTCGGCGATGTGTTCGGCCGGCCGTTCGCCCACATGGCCGCGCTGCTCACCGAACTGGCGCCCGGCGGCGACGGCGCCCAGACCGCCGCCTACCTGATCTCGCTGATCCACGGCTATTGCGTATTCGCCCCGGTGTTCCCGGTGCTCGATCCGTCACTGACCACCGATACCTCGGTACTGGCCGACAACCTGGCGGAGGAGCTGCTGGGCCGGATGGAAAGGCCTCGCCCATGATCCGCCCTGCCTCGACGCTGCTGATTTGCGCGCTGCTCGCCGCCTGCGGCGATGGAAAGTCGGCGACGGCGCCCGCCGCCGAGCCGTTGATGCTTTCCACGGCCATGGTGCGCGAGCAGGACGTGGTCAACCCGATCATGGCGACCGGCGAGGTCCATGCCGACAAGATCACCGAGATAAAGCCGAGGGTCGACGGCACCATCGACGCCGTATTCGTCGACGTGGGCGACCGGGTGAGCATCGGCCAGCCGCTGTTTCGCACCCGCCCGGCCGACTACCGCAACCGGCTGAACGAGCAGGAGCAGGCGCTGGCGCTTGCCCAGGCCGAGCTGAAGCAGGCCTCGGGCGACCTGGAGCGTGCCGTCTCGCTGCGTGGCAAGGGCGTCGTCTCCCAAGGCCGGATGGACGAGGTGCAGGCCCGTTTCGACACCGCCCGCGCGCGCCTCGGCATGGCGGAAGCCTCGCTGGCGCAGGCCAGGCAGAACCTGGCCGACGCGACGGTCACCGCCCCTTACGACGGAATCGTCACCGGCCGCTTCGTCGATGAGGGGACCATGATCCAGGTCGCGACGTCGAACACGCCGGTGGTAGAGGTGGCCAAGCTCGACACGGTCGAGGTGATCGCCCAGGTGGCGGCCGTCCACCTGTCCAGGTTGCGCCCCGAGACCCGCGTGACCGTCGCCGTCGAAGGCGTGCCGGCGCCGGTCGAGGCCACGCTCGGCGTGATCAACGACAAGGTCGACGCCCGCACCAGGAGCGTGGAGATCAGACTCCATCTGCCGAACCCGGATCTGGCCATCAAGCCGGGGCTGTTCGCCAAACTGACCCTGCACCCGTCGCCAAGGCGCGCGGCGGTGCTGGAGCGCGCGGCCGTGCTCGGCCCGGCGGGCGACAGCTACGTCTACGTGGCGCGGGACAATGTGGCGAGCCGGCGGGCGGTAAAGGTCCGTGACGTGGACTCGGCGCTGGTTGAGGTGCTTTCGGGCCTGAAGCCGGGCGAGGCCGCGCTGGCCGGGCCGGCGCTGGCGGAGCTCAAGGACGGCACGCCCGTCATCATCCGGAAGACGGCCGATGGGTCTCGCTGACTTCTGCATCAGGCGGCCGGTCTTCGCGGTCATGCTGATCGCGGGGCTGGTGGCGCTGGGCGCGCTGTCGCTGGGCCGGGTCGGCATCGACCTGTTCCCGCGCGTCGAGTATCCCTTCGTCGCCGTGTCGACGGTGCTGGAGGGCGCCACGCCCGAGACCATCGAGACCGAGGTCACCGACCCGATCGAGGAGAAGCTCAACACCATTTCCGGCATCAAGACCATGCGATCGGTCAGCTCGGAAGGCCTGAGCCAGATCTTCATCGAGTTCGAGCTGTCGGAGAACGTGGACATCAAGAGCCAGGAGGTCCGCGATAAGATCGCGCTGGCCCGAGGCGATATCCCGAAGGAGACCGAGCCGCCCATCGTCGACAAGGTCGACCCGGATTCCGAACCGATCATGTCGGTGCTGGTGGCGGGCGACCTGCCCATCCGCGACCTGACGCTCTATGCCGACGACACGGTCAAGGAAGCGCTGCAGCGCATACCCGGCGTCGGATCGGTGGAACTGGTCGGCGGCCGCGACCGCGAGGTCCGGGTGTGGCTCGACATCGACCGGCTGCGCGGCTTCGGCGTGTCGGCCCAGCAGGTGATCGCCGCCATCGGCTCGGAGCATGCCGAGATTCCCGGCGGCCGGCTCGAGTCGGGGGGCGGCACGCGCGAGTTCTCGGTCAAGACCAAGGGCGAGGTGGAATCCGTCGCCGAGTTCGGCAACGTGGCGGTCGCGTTCCGCGACGGGTCGCCGATCTGGCTGCGCGATGTCGCCCGGGTCGAGGACGGCATGGAGGACGAGCGCACCTACGCCGAGCTGGGCGGCCAGCGCGGCGTGTCGCTGGAGATCAGGCGCCAATCCGGCAAGAACACGGTGGCCGTCGCCGAGGCGGTGCGCGAGGCGCTGGGCGAGCTTCAGGCCGAGGCGCCGGCGGGCGTGCGGATGGTCGTCGCCAAGGACGTGGCCCGGTTCATCCAGTCGTCGATTCGCGACGTGACGCTGGACATGGTGCTCGGCGGCGTGCTGGCGGTGATCATTACCTTCCTGTTCCTGCTCAACCCGCGCAGCACGGTGATCGTCGCCATCGCCATTCCGACATCGGTGATCGCGACCTTCTTCGCGTTCTATGTCTGCGGCTTCACCCTCAACATGCTGACCATGATGGCGCTGTCGGTGTCGGTCGGCCTGCTGGTCGACGACGCCATCGTGGTGGTCGAGAGCATCCACCGCCTGATCGAGGAGGGAAAGCCGCCCATGGAGGCTGCGTCCGAGGGCGTGCGCCAGGTCGGCGCGGCGGTGCTGGCGGGCACGCTCACCGTGATCGCGGTGTTCGTGCCGATCGCCTTCATGGAAGGCCTGGTCGGCTCGTTCTTCTTCCAGTACGGCCTGACCGTCTCCTTCGCGGTAGCGGTCTCGTTCCTGGTGTCGATAACGCTGACCCCCATGCTGAGCTCGCGCTTCCTTAGCAAGAGCGACGGGCATGGCGGCGTGCTGCAGCGGCTGGAAGTCCTGCATTCGCGGCTGGAAGGGGCCTATGGCCGGTTGCTAGACGCCACCCTGCGCCGCCGCTGGGTGGCCATGGCCGCGCTGTTCGGGGCGGTGATGCTGGGCGGCCTGGTCGCCGGCCAGGTGCCGAACGAGTTCATGCCCCAGACCGATCGCAGCGAATTCACCGCCGAAATCGAGCTGCCGCTCGGCGCCGGCATCGAGCAGACGCGGCAGGTAGCGCAGACCATCGCCCGTGACGTGGAGAAGATCGAGGGCGTCGCCTCGGTGTTCCTGACCGTCGGCGCCGGCGTGCAGAACAAGGTGAACAGGGCCGACTTCTATGTGGGCCTGACGCCCAAGCGCGACCGCGATCTGACCCAGTTCCAGATCATGGACAAGGTCCGCGCCGCCATGCGGCGTCACGGCGACGCGCTGAAGTCGGTGAAGCTGGCCGAGATCCCCTGGGTGTCGGGCGGCGCGGGCGCCGCCCAGCCCATCGACGAGATGTTCCAGGGCCAGGATCTGGGCGAGCTCGACAGGCTCGCCCAGGAGCTGGCGTCGAAGATGCGCCGGCTGCCGGTATTCCAGGACGTGAAGACCTCGTTCGAGGCCGGCAAGCCCGAGTTGCAGGTGCATGTGGACCGCCAAACCGCCGCCGATCTGGGCGTATCGGTCGACAGTCTGGCCGGGACGGTCCGGGCGCTGGTCGGCGGCGTCGATGTCGGCACGTACCAGGAGGGCGGCGAACGCTATGACGTCCGGGTGCGGCTGGAGGAGCCGCAGCGCGACGACCTGTCGCGGCTGAGCCTGCTCCAGATTCCCAGCGCCGGCGGCGCACTGGTCGACCTCGACAACGTGGCCCGCCTGACCATCGGCAATGGCCCGGTCGAGATCACCCGCATGGACCGCAGCCGCATGGTCGGCGTGACCGGCGCGAACAGCACCGGCGTCACGCTGGGCCAGGCCGACGCCGAGTTGCAGCGGCTGGCCTCGGGGATGGAGCTTCCTCCCGGCTATTCGGTCCGGTCCGAGGGCATGGTCAAGACCATGAAGGAATCGTCCGCCGCCATCGGCTTCGCCTTCCTGATGGCGCTGCTGGTGATCTACATGGTGCTGGCCAGCCAGTTCGACAGCTTCGTCCAGCCGGCGATCATGATGCTGTGCGCGCCGCTCGCCTTCATCGGCGCGTTCCTGTTGATCTGGCTGGACGGCAGCGGCCTCAGCCTGTTCGCGCAGATCGGCCTGATCGTGCTGATGGGCCTGGTGATGAAGAACGGCATCCTGCTGGTCGAGTATGCCAACCAGTTCCGGGACCGCGGCCTGACGGCGATCGAGGCCATGCGGGCCGCCGCGCCACTGCGCCTGCGGCCGATCCTGATGACCGCGCTGGCGGCGATTTTCGGCATGATCCCGATCGCACTGGCCACGTCCGACGGCGCGGAGTGGCGCCGTCCCATGGGCGTCCTGGTGATCGGCGGGCTGCTGTCGTCCACCTTCCTGACGTTGCTCGTCGTGCCGGTCGCGTACACGCTGGTGGCCGACGCGGGCAAGCCGTTGAAGCGTCTTCTCGAGCGCCTGCCCCGCAAGCGGACCGCCCCCGCCGAATAGAACCGGGCAAAAATTGTATTGCGCTCCAGGTTCGTTGATCACGATCAATGGAACGCGCGCCGATCCCCGCTCTACTGGCTGGGGAAACAGCAGCGGCGGGCACCATGAACATCCAGACACCGAAGGGACTCAAGGCCGGCGACGCGCGGTGCGATGCGCCGTCCGTTCAGGACATTCTGGACCGCGATACGCGGCCGATCCCGGAGGTGCTCCGCAAGCAGGGCTACACCTATGTGGGCTCGGACGACATTCCGGCCGACCGCTACTTCTCGCGCGAGTGGCACGACCGCGAGGTCGAAGGAGTCTGGAAGAAGGTCTGGCAGATGGCCTGCCGCGAGGAGGAAATCCCCGAGGTCGGCGACCATGTGGTCTACGACATCGTCGGCCTGTCGTTCATCGTCATCCGCACTGCCGCCGACGAGATCAAGGCGTTCGTCAACGCCTGCCTGCACCGTGCCCGCAAGCTGCGGACCGAGGACGGATCGGTCTCCAGCTTCCGCTGCCCCTATCATGGCTGGACGTGGGATATCGCGGGTGCGTTGACCGAAATCCCGTGCCGCTGGGATTTTCCCCACGTCACCGCCGAGAACGGGCGGCTGCCCGAGGCGCGCGTGGGAACCTGGGGCGGCTTCGTCTTCATCAATCCGGACCCGGACTGCGAGCCGCTGGAGAGCTTCCTCGGCGATCTCCCCGATCACTTCAGGCGGTGGAAGCTCGAGGACTGCTACAAGGCGGTGCATGTCAGGAAGCGCATGCCGGCCAACTGGAAAGTCTGCGCCGAGGCGTTCATCGAGAGTTACCACGTCATCGACACGCATCCCCAGATCATGCCGCATACCGCGGATGCGAATACCCAGTACGACAACTACGAGGGCCAGAATTTCAACCGCATGATCACGCCGATGGGCGTGCCCAGCCCTCACCTGCAGGCGTGCCCGGGACAGCAGACCGTGGACGCCATGGTGAACACGTCAGGCCGCCAGGTCGGCGCCGTCGGCAGCCTGACGCTGCCGGAAGGCCAGAGCGCGCGCCAGTTCATGGCCGACGTGGCGCGTCAGCGTTGCAAGGAACTGACGGGGGTGGACTTCGGCGATGCGTCGGACAGCGAGATGCTCGACGCCATCCAGTACTTCGTGTTCCCCAACTTCTTCCCGTGGGGAGGCTTCAGCCCGAACATCATCTACCGGTTCCGGCCCGACGGTAACAATCCGGAATCGGCGATCGTCGAGATCATGATCCTGCACCGGGTCGATCCCGCCAGGCCCCGGCCCGCGCCGGTTCCCGTGCATGTCATGCGCGACGACGAGGTATGGGCCGACGCCAGGGAACTTGGCGGCCTGGGTGCGGTCTTCGACCAGGACATGTCGAACATCCCCTTCGTCCAGGAAGGCCTGCACGCGACGACCATCGGCAAGAACGCGGTCACAGTCGGCAACTACCAGGAAAGCCGGATCCGCGATCTCCACAGAAGCCTGGAACGGTACATTCAGAACCCCTGAACGCTTCCCGCACCGTACCGTTCCCGACCGAGCCCTGGCCCTCCCCGGCCGGGGCTCTCCTCTTGGCGGTCAGGCGAGGGCATAGACACCGGTGACCACGGCGCCCCTGGGCAGGTCGTAGGCC
>CAMBYA010000082.1 GCA_945872035.1 Rhizobium sp. Q54 | reverse complement strand
ATGAACAGCCGGTCCTTCAGATAGCGCTCGGCCTTCGCCCCGGCGGCATCGACGCCGACGACCACGCGCGGCGACGCGAAATAGTCGGGGTCCGCCGAAAGCCGCTGCAGCGAACGGCCCAGCGGGATCAACACCGCCCGCGGCCTCACGCCGCCGTTCCGTTTCTCGATGGCGGCAGTCAGCCGCGCGAACGGATAGGGCAGATCGTAGGTTCTCTCGGATTTGAAGAGGTCGTCGAACAACGACTGCCCGGACGCAGGCTGCGTTTCGCCGGGCCGCGCCGGATCGGCCAGCAGCAGCGGCGCAGCGCGGGAGACGGAAGGCATTGCCAGGATCGTGGCGATTGCAGCAGCCATCGGCAAACCTCCTCCCGTCCCCTTTGCCGCCCCCTTCATGGCCGGTCAGTTCTGACCGGCCTGCGCAACCTGTTCGCCGGCCCAGCAGTCCTCCTTGATGGGGTCGCCGTCGCGGAATGCCTGCTCGCCGGCCTTGGCCTGGTCCGCGTTGTAGACCGTGAAATTCAGCAGGAAGATGCGGTTCATGTAGGCGCGGCCCAGATAGAAGCCGGGCCGGACCATCCGCACCTCGTCGCGCACCCGCAGGCCGTTGCGACCCGCCAGGCTGTCGGGGCGCTCCTGGTAGCCCGGAATCTCGTCGCCGTAGTTGTAGTCGACGATGACGGACTCGCGCCGGCCGTCCAGCAGGCTCTGGCCGCAGTACAGCTTGGCCGGGAACATCAGGTAGACGGTGGTCTGCTTGTCGATCATGCCGAGCCAGCCCTTGCGGGCGATCTCGGTCTTCATCATGGCTTCCGGGTTGTCGATCAGCGCATCGAGCGATTTCGGGTCTTCGATGAAGTTCCGCAGCACGCCCTCGTCGCGGTAGAACATCTTGCCCTTCCACAAATGGCGTCCGACGTTCTCGAGCGTCTTGACCTTGGTGTCGGCGATGCGTCCGCCGATACCGCCGACGATCTCGTCCAGCCGGGACTTCAGGTCCTCGCCTCGGGCGAAGAACAGGTCGCCCTCATGGCCGCCGTCCGGAATCGGCCCGGCGGTCAGCCGGCCATAGATCTGGTCGATTTCCTCCTGGGTGAAGCTCTTCAGGTTCTCCGGCGTCAGCGCCAGCCGCTGCTCGCGGCTGAGCGGGTAGTCGTACTCGACCCGGGCCATGTCGGTGTAGAACACCTTGGTCGGGTTGTCCGGGTCGCGCAGGCTGGTGTCGGTGGGCGCGAACGGGATGTCGGGCTTGCGGTCGCAGGCGGCGAGGCCGGCGGCGGCCAGCGACAGGACGAGGACCGTACGGATGAGCGCGTGCATGACCGGCCTCCTCACAACGTCGCCATGAAGGCGATCAGCGCCTTCTTGTCGGTAGGCGACAAGTCCTCGCCGAAGCGGTGGCCCTTGTTCTCGACCCGGTCGAGCACGTTCGAATAGTAGCGCTGCACGAAGGTGTTGGGATCGCCGGTGATGTCGACGATGGCCTTCTCCCGCTCCCTCAGCAGCCGGTCGCGCAATTCCTTGAGGCCGGTCTTGAGGTCGGCGTATTGCGCCGGCGTCAGCATGCCCTTGTACTTGCCGTCCAGCTTGCCCTCGTGCCGCTCGAGCAGCACCATGTCGTGCATCAGGTCCTTGTAGCGCAGGCTGTTCAGCGCCACGGCCGGGAAGCCCTTGGGTATCTTCAGGGTCAGTCCCGTGGTGATGTCGCCGATCTTCAGCTCGGGCGCCACGTCGACGATGATGTCGTCCTGGGTGATGAACATCTTGGGCACCCGCGACGCCGGGTTGAGCAGCTCCTCCATGGACGCCTTGTAGAGCCTGTACCGGCCTTCGACCGACGGATCCAACGGCCAGCAGGCCGGCGGATTGGCCAGCGCCTTGCCGGCGGCATCCACATAGGGCGACGTGTAGAGGTCGTAGGCCGGATCGGTCGGCTTGCCGCAGATCTCGGGGCCGACGGCGTTGTTGTGCATGAACGGCGCATGCGCCCAGACGCTGAGCAACGAGATGTTGCGGTAATAGCCGCGGCCGTTCCCCTTCAGCAATTCCTTCAGGTTGGGATCGGCGGGCCGCTGGTGCAGCGTGTTCGACGCATACTGTGCCCAGACACGGCTCTCCATGTGGTTGGAGTGCAATGCGCGGGCGTTGTAGGTGCCGACCTCCGAGGCGAGCGTCGGTTCGTCATTGCCGAGCCAGTCGACGCGCAAGGTCGGATCGGCGGGATCGACGGCGCGGAAATCGACGTTGTCGTAGGGTCCCTTCTGGCTGGAATGGCAGCGGGCGCAGCTCTGGGCGAACACCTTGCGGCCCTGGGTGACCGCGTCCGGGCCGAACTCGCGGTCGAGCGCCACTTCCAGGTCACGCTCGCTGCCCATGCCGCGCGCCTTGTAGAGATCGGTCGGGCGCGCGGTAAGGAAGAACGCCACCACGTCGTCCAGACGGTCCTCGATGGCGCGGAAGCTGGCGCAGTCGCGGCGGCATTGGCCGATGTCGAACGGCGTCTGGCCGTAGTTGCGCTGGGCCGGATCGACCGCGCGCAGATCCGGGATATGGTTCAGCCAGCACTGCTCCGAGCACGAGCCGATGTTGAAGTAGACGCGCTGGATCGCTTCCTGGTAGCCGATGGAGTCCTCGCCGCCCTTGAGGATATTGGCCACCTTCTCGGTCTTCAGCGACCGCTCCCAGCACTTGCCGGGCTTGCCCGGCTCGCACCAGCAGACCGCCGGATCGGCACCCGAGGCGCAGGTCGAGGCCTTGCGCCACTTCAGCACCTCATGGTCGTGCAGCGGCCGCTTCATGAAGTTGATGATGGCGTTCATGGTGCCCGGGTTGGAGGCCGTGTCCATGGGCAGCGCCGAGGTGTCGACCGTGCCGGGCCGCGCCCAGCCGATCAGTTGCCATTCCAGCCGGTGCTTCTCCATGCCCGACGCGAGCAGCTGGGAAATGCGGCTGTACTGGTTGCCGACCAGGCCGTCGATATTCTCCCACTCGGGATGGTTCGGATCGGCGGGCGGATTCTCCGGCTTGTAGCTGATGTGGCAGGCGCCGCAGGCCATGCCGATGCGGAACGGCGGCTCGATGGAGCCGTCGAACAGCCGGTTCATCCGGCTGTCCGCCTTGGCCGGGTCGTTCGACAGGAACTTCCGGTAGCCGTCCCATGACGCCAGCGAGCCGTTGAGCGCCTTCCATTTCTTGGCGTCGAAGCGCGGATTGGGGAACTTCCGCAACCCGAGCGCGCCGGTCGAGGTGCCGAACCGCAGGTCGCAGGCGCTCTGGCGCTGGTCCTTGGCGCCGTGCGGCGTCGACATGTTGTAGGGGCCGTCCTGGAACAGGCAGGCGGGATCCTTGTAGCCCTCCTTGCCCACATGGTTCAGCAGGTCGGCGTCGCCCGGGCAATAGGGGAAGCCATAGGTCTGCTCCAGGCTCTTGGCCGGGCAATTGGGCTGGCCGGGAATGCAGCAGTCGGGATCGGGAATGGCGCCCCAGCCCTGGAACAGCTGGTCGTGGTGCTCGGCGGCCAACACCTTGTACCAGTCGATGGCGGCACCCAGGCGCTGCGGATAGGCATAGGTGAAGAAGCGGTCGTTGAACGCGGTCGCGAAGAACCAGACCTCGCGCCCGGCCCGGTCGCTTTCCGTGTACGGGGCATTGGTGGCGACATAGTCGCCGCTGAGCATGCTCTGCGCCCGCGCGTCGCCCCAGACAGCCGTCGCGAACACAAACGCCGCGGCCAGAGCCGCGATCAGCCGAAACCGACACCACTGCATTGCCCATCCCCTCGCGAGCGGCACTTCAACGATGTTGGCCTCGAAGATACGGGACCGGCCTGCTCTCCCCCCGGAGATGCCGGTCTAGGCTGCGCGTCGGTCCATACCAAATAACCGCCGCGCCGCAAGACGTTAGGTTAGCACGTTTCACGCCGCCGCAAATAGGGATGTAGCGAGCGCGAGGCGAGCGCGGAAAAGGAAAGCCCCGCCCGGATCGCTCCTGCGAGGCTTTCGTCCGTCTGTGAACGCAGCGTCAGTCACCGGCCTTCTTGACCACGATCTTGGTTGCCACGAGCTGGCCGTCCTTGTTCTTCTTGTACGTGACCTTGGCGAACGCACCCTCGGTCAGTTCGGCTTCGTTGATCTCGTCGCCGTAGGTGAACCTGAAGCCGTTCTTGAGCGTCAGTTCATTGTGCTCGGTGTCCACCTTGCGGATCTTGGCGTTGGTGTTTTCCGCCAGGGCGGCGCCGGACACCGCGATCGCGGCGATCGCCACCGCGCCCATGAAAAGCTTGTTCATGTCTGCTCCTAATTAATTACAACGGGCGTTTTATGTAAGACATCTTCGTCTATACGGCAATGCAATATCTGGCGAACGTTCAATCCCGCGGTGTGCTGTCGATAGCCCTGCAGCGGAACCAACCGGCGGTTGAGCAGTTCCTCCCACTCACAACAACGAGGAGAGAACGATGTCGGATCAGAAAGAACTCTGGGACCTGCTCGACGATTTCGCGTTCTGCATGGCGACGACCCATGACGGCGAAAGCATGCGCTCGCGGCCCATGTCGCCGCGGGTCGACAAGGATGCCGGCGTCATCCGCTTCCTGGTCGAGAACGCCACGCCCATGACAGATCAGCTGGAGCAGGATCACGATATCCTCCTCGCCTTCATCGCGCCGAAGGACCGGAACTTCATCTCCATCTCGGGCACGGCCGCGATCAGTCAGGACCGAGGGCTGATCAAGGAACTCTGGAACAAGGCGGCCGATGCCTGGTTCGTGGGAGGGCCCGATGGCGCCAACGTTGCCGCGGTCGTCGTGACTCCGTCCTACGCCGAGTTCTGGGACGGCACCAGCAGCACTATCAAGACCATGTGGGAAATGGCCAGGGCGCGCGGCAAGGACCGCAAGCCCGATCTCACAGAGCACAAGAAGATCCAGATGTAACCATCTGGTACGGTTGGATATGGATCGAGGGCCGGTGCCTTGTGCGCCGGCCCTTTTCGTTAGCCGGCCACCATCACGTCTACGGGAATGCCGGTCATGTGCGCCTGGTTGGAGACCGGCTCGTAGGCGCCCGGACCGGACGGCAGCAGCGCGTTGGCGTTGACGCCGGCCGTGGCGCGGGCGACCCGCATCCCGGCTGCCATGGTGTGACCCCAGCCATGGTTAATGGCGACCACGCCCGGCATCATGTCGGCGTCGAACTTCAGCTCGATATCCCGCTCGCCCCATGGCGACCGCACCTTGACCGTGGCACCGTCGCGAAGCTGCCGCGCCTTGGCGTCGTCCGGATGCATCAGCAAGAAGTTGCGGTCCCTGCCCTTGCGCTTCATGCGCGGCAGGTTGGCGTACCAGGTGTTCATCATGTAGCCGTCGCGGCGTGTGATCAGCTTGAGCTGGTCGCGCGGCTCGGCCTCGAGTTCTCGGAAAATCGCTTCCATGCGCTCGCGCGCCGCCGCCAGCATGGGCGGAAAGCACTCCACCCGCTTGTCCTCGGTCTGGATGACGCTGTCGAAAAACGCTTCCGGCTCGGGCTGGGCGAGCACGATCACCTCGTCACGCCTGAGTTCATCCATGGAATGACCGCTGGATCGCAGCATGGCGTTCATCCGGCCCCAGAGATCCGGGCTGTCGCCGCCGTCGAACAGCGACGGCAGGTCCATGCGCTGGGACAGCTGGCCATAAATCCACCATTCGGGCTTGCGCTCGAACGCCGGTTCGACGACCGCGTCGGTATATTGCACGAAGGGCTGGTGTTGCAGCCCGATACCCAGCGCGTTGACGTCCTCGCGCTCGAACGCCCCGGCGGCGGGCAGGACGTAGTGCGCCAACTCGGCCGTCGGGCTGCGGTAGATGTCGACACAGACCAGCAGCTCCAGCGACTCCAGCGCCCGGCGGGTCCGCTGCTCGCCGCCCACCGACAGCACCGGGTTGCCCGCGTTGACGATCATCGCCCGGATGGGGTCCGCCTCATCCAGGATCATGTCGGCCATCAGCACGCCGGGCAGCGTTATGCCGACGCCGCCAGGCTTGCGGACCGTGCCGTAGGGCGTGTCCAGGTACTCGGCCTCGTCGGTGCTGCCGCGGCCCGCCGACGCGCTGCGGGTATAGAAGCCAGGCGAAAAGATGTTGCCGCCCTTGCGGCCCAGATTGCCAGTGACGAAGGCCAGCATGTTCATCAGCCAATAGGCCTGCGTACCCTGCCGCCCCATGTTGACGCCGGTGGCGATATGGATGCCGGCGCTGGGCGCCGCCGCGTAGTCGCGGGCCAGCGCCCGGATGGCGCCGGCGTCGATGCCGGTGATGCCCGCGACCCGCTCGGCGGGATAGGCCGCCACGAAGGTGCGCAACGCATCGACATTCCGCCCGTGCCGGGCGACCGCGTCGGCGTCGAAGCCCACGGTGCGGTCGATCTCGTGCAGCATGGCCGCCATAAGGTAGGCGTCGGTGTCGGGCCTGATGTGCAGCACCTTGCCGGCGAACCGGGCGGTCTCGATGGTGCGCGGGTTGACGTAGACGATCCGCGCACCGCGCGCCTCGGCCTCGCGCAGCACGCCGACCGGATCGGCGATCGACATGTAGGTCATGTGGCTGACCGCCGGATTCTCGCCGAAGATCAGCAGGAAGTCCGTGTGGTCGATGTCCGGGATGGTGTGGACCGTGCGGCTGCCGAAACTGGCCTCGGCGCCGGCAGGCTTGTTGGCCGCGTCCTGGGTGCCCGAGCTGAACATGCGCACGTCGCCCAGACCGGACATGAAGCTGCCCCAGGCCGGTCCGAACAACGCATTGAACGCGGACGGGTTGCCCCGGTAGCCGGCAACCGCGCGCGCGCCGTCCCGGGCGATGATGCGCCGCAGGCCGGAGGCGATGCCGTCCAGCGCCGCGTCCCAGGAAATCTCCTCGAACCGACCAGGCGCGGTCCGGCGCAGCGGGACGTTCAGCCGGTCCGGATCGTTGTGGATGTCGAGGCCGTAGATGCCCTTGTGGCAGACGAAGCCCTTGGTGACAGGATGCTCGCGGTCAGGCTGCAGCGCCGTCAGCCTGCCGTCCTCGACGGTTGCGATCATGCCGCAGGAAGGCTCGCAGACGCGGCAGAAGGTCCGCTTGTGCTGTATGGTCATGACCTGTTCCCCGTTTGGCCGTCCGGCCCCGAGTTTACCGGCACGCCTGATCGGTGCAAAGCCGCAGTTGCCGCCTGCCCGTAACACGGTAATGTGACGACGGAAGGAACGGGCCGGGCCGCGGGCGCAGATGATCGAGGGCATTATCGACATGCGGACGGTGGCGCCGGAGGGCGGCATCGACACCGACATCTGTATCATCGGCGCAGGACCCGCGGGCGTGACGCTGGCGATGGAGCTGGCCGGCGACAACCGGCGTATCTGCCTGTTGGACAGCGGCGGCCTGGACGGATCGGGCGACGCGATACGCGGGCCGCTGGATGTCGTCGGTCGTCCCTATCTTACCGAGAAGGCGCCCCGTGCCTTCCGCCTCGGCGGCACCACCGGGCTTTGGGGCGGACATTGCGTGCCCCTATCGCCGCTGGAGATGGAGGAGCGCGAC
The DNA here is from genome assembly GCA_945872035.1 of Rhizobium sp. Q54. Lineage (GTDB taxonomy): Bacteria > Pseudomonadota > Alphaproteobacteria > SMXS01 > SMXS01 > RI-34. Next base: position 941 of record CAMBYA010000082.1, on the reverse strand, counting down.
TGGATACCGGAAAGCGCCTGGCCGATCTCCCATGGCGAACTCGCGCGCCACTACCCCAGGGCGCTGGAGATACTGGGGCTGGGCGGCGTCACGTTCGATGCCGGTGCCGCCGCGGCAGCGATCGGCGCACGGATACTTCCGTTCGGAAACGGATTCGCGACCACGGTCTCGCACTACAACGCCGTGGATTTCGGCAAGGACCACAGCGCGGCGCTTGCCGCCAAGGGCAACGTCGCCATCCTGCTCAATGGCACTGCCACCCGGCTGCTGCTGGACGACGGGCTGGACCGGATCACCGGCGTGACCGTCCGCGTCGAGGGCTCTCGCTCCCATACGATCCGCGCGGGCACGGTGGTTCTCGCGGCGGGCGGCATCGAGAACGCCCGGCTGCTGCTGGCGTCCAACGACCGGATCACGGCCGGCATCGGTAACGGCCACGACCTCGTCGGGCGGTATTTCATGGAGCATCTCGGCTGGACACGGGGCATCGTCACCGCCGGTCCGGGCTTCGACTTCAATGCCGACTATGCCCACTACTGGCGACAGGTGCCGTTCGGCGACCATGAAGTCCGCTTCCATCTGACCGCCACGAACCAGCTGGCGAGGAGCCTGCGCATCCCCCAGTTCCGGGCCGAGCTGTTTTGCCGACCGACGCTGGGCTGGGCGGTGCGGAGCGTGCTGATGCGGCCCGGAATGCACAGCGGTGCGACGATCGCCGCGGCAGCCGCACAGCTGGCCCGGCATCCGGCGGGGCTGGCGAGGCTCGCGCTGGGCCGGCGCGGCGCGCCGTGGTGCCTGCTGATCCACAACTACACCGAGCAGGTGCCGAACCGGCACAGCCGGGTGACGCTGTCGGCGCGCCGCGACGCGCTGGGAGAGCCTCTCGCGGCGCTCGACTGGCGGCTTTCGCCGCTGGACCGCGAGGGCATCGAAAAGGCCCA